>JANOCN010000610.1:0-9545 GCA_031412185.1 Betaproteobacteria bacterium
GCTCTCGGCCGGAGCGTCCATGGATCGCTCTACACATACCAGGTGTGCAGGGTCGTCTCATTCAAGGATAGGTTCTAAATGTCGCCGGGTCCAGCGCATAGGCGATCACCTGGTGGCGACCGTCGGTGATGAAACTTTCGCCGGCGGCCAGGATGATGTCGCGCGGATCGTTGTCCTGGGTGATCCACAGGGTGCCCGTGCGGCAGGTGATTTGCTGAGCCGCTGGGGCCAGTTGGTACAACGCACGTTTGGCGAGTATGAGGTCCAGGGGCTGTGCGGCGGTTTGCATGGTGCGGCCTTTCGAGTGCTTTGTGAGAATGACTGTACGAAATAGAATCACTCTGCACAAACGGTGAATTGGAATACTTGCATGCGCTCCGAGAATGTGAAGATCCTGCACGCTGGCTCTGCCCAAACCGGTATCCACCGCTCCGAATTGCCCCGGCTGGAGCTGCTGCGCAGCTTTGAGGCGGCAGCGCGCAGCTTGAGCTTCACGCGCGCGGCGAATGAGCTGGCGCTCACGCAGTCGGCCGTCAGCCGGCAGATCCAGCAGATGGAAGAGGGGCTGGGGGTAGCGCTGTTCGAGCGCCTGCACCGCTCCTTGCAACTGACCGATGCCGGGCAGGTGATGCAGCGCGCCGTGATCGACTGCCTGGAGCGCCTGCGTGATGCCACCGCCAGCGTGCGTGCCACCACGCAGTTGCGCCAGGTCGCGGTAACGACCACACCTGGCTTTGCGTCTTTGTGGCTGATACCGCGGCTGGCCCGGTTCGCGGCCGACCACCCGCAGGTGGATGTGCGGGTGTCTGCCACGCTCGATTTGCTCGACATGGAGCGCAGCCATATTGACCTGGCCGTGCGTTTTTGCCCCAGCTCTGAGGGAGAAGGCGAACCGCTGTTTGAAGAGACCGTATTGCCGGTATGTGCTCCCCAGTTGCTGCGTGACCGCGCACGGCCACTCAAGACGCCCGCCGACCTGGCGCACCACACCGTGTTGGCGCTCGACACCCCGCACGACGTGGCACCAACTGCCGACTGGGCACCCTGGTTCGAGATCATGGGTCTGGCGCAGACGCGCAGCAAGAACACCATGCGTTTCACCAATTACGGCGACGCGATTGCGGCTGCTGTCGCCGGCCAGGGCGTGGCGATCGGCCGCCTGCCGCTGGTGGCCGCGCTGATGCGGGAAGGTCGCCTGGTCGCCCCTTTTCGGGGTGCCGGGGCATCGCGCAGGGCGTATTTTGTTGTTGGGTCAAGCCGCGCCGAACGCAACCCCGATGCGCAGGACTTCATGCGCTGGTTACGCGCCGAGGCCCAGCAGATGGAGGGGGCGCCAGTGGCCTGAAGCCTTCGCCCCGTATCCCAGGCGGTATCGGGCGGGCATCAAGCGCGTGAGAGGTGTAGTCAGGCCGACGGTGCCAGCATGCGATCAACAATGCAATGCCAATGGTCCTCGCTCACGGGAGTGATCGACAGGCGGTTGCCTCTGCGCAACAGCGTAAGGTCGGCCAGGGAGGGCGTGGCGCGCAACTCGGGCAGCGCCAGCAAGCGCGTTTTGCGCAGTGCCTGCACATCTACCAGCAACCAGCGTGGTGCCTCGGGTTTGGAGGCGGCGTCGAAGTAGGGCGACTTTTTGTCGAACTGGGTTGGGTCGGTGCGAGCTGCAGACGCCACGCGGGCGATGCCCACAATGCCTGGTTGGGCACAGCTCGAATGGTAGAACAACACCCCGTCGCCAACCGCCATGCCATCGCGCATGAAGTTGCGCGCCTGGTAGTTGCGCACACCGGTCCATGGCACGGTACGTTTCGGTGCCGCCAGCGCGTCGTCGATCGAACATTCTTCGGGCTCGGACTTCATCAGCCAGTAGTGCGTCATGGTTGTTCCCGATAGCGACAGGCCAGAAATGATAAACCCCGCCGGGGCGGGGTTTGTGGTGTAGTGCTGTGCCAGCTCAGGCTGGTTTGCGGCTGCGGCTGCGCCAGCCAACCAAGGCGAGACCGGCCAGGATCATGGCCCAGGTCTCAGGCTCTGGCACGGCCAACGGGCTGGCGTACAAAAAGTCGTCCATGACCACGAAGTCGGCGAGTTCGTTGTTCCGCACGCCGTTGCTCACCAGGAAGTTGCCCGGCGTGGTGATACGCACCCTGCTGATACGTTCGCCGGCATTGGCCACACCACCCAGAAAAGACAGCCCGTGGTTGTTGGTCGAGAGCACCGTGCTGCTAAAAATCAGCGCGTTCGATGTGTTGAAAAACTCCATCGTCGTGGCTTCGTTCAGGTTCACGTAGTCGACGTCGGCGAACACCGCCCCAAACGCAGAGGTGGTAGCAGCGGTGGTGGTGCCGGGCACGAAGAAGGTGACGTCCATGGTGCCGCTGCCGATGGGCGCGAACAGGCGTTGCGCACTAAAGGCCTGCAAGTCGATCGGAAAGCCGAACAGCGTGGAGGTCGGCTGGCCCGCGTTGGCACTGACCAGAAAGCCGGTCCCCGGCGTGCTGAACACCGCGCCACGTGGTGAAGTGGTGTTGAAGAAATCGGCAGGCAGCAGGTTCGAATCGGCGCGTATGTCAGGCACGCCGTCCCAGTTGATCTCGCGGCGCAGGTTGCCGAAGTTTCCATTCGCCGCGCCAGTGGTGCCACCACCCACGGCGCTACGGAAATCATCACGCGCCGCAGTGATGGAGGCAGGGGTGTCGCCACCGGCCTGGAACACCGTGAAGCCTGCATGGGCTGCGCCGGACAGGCCGACAAACAAGGGTGTTGCCAACAATGCCGCTTGTGCAAGACGCCGTGGCAAGTTGAAGGTGGGGCGTAAAGTCGTGGCGGGCGCGGATAGGTTCATCTAGGTGCTCCTTGGTATCCAGGATTTTCTTATCCAAACACATTAACCGGCAGCTCGCGAAGTAGCAATAGTCCGAATGGGCCATGCCGAAGGCACTGGCGAGCCTTGTCAAAGCTTACCCGCCCATAAAAAACCCACCTGTCACCAGGATGGCTTCGCCGGTGATGAAACTCGCCGCGTCGCTGCACAGGAACGCAATCAGGCTGGCCACCTCTTCGGGCTTACCGAGGCGCTTGAGCGGCGTGTTGGCGATTACCTCCTCGCGCCGTTGCGGCCCGTAGCGGGCAACCATCGGTGTGTCGATAACGCCGGGGGACACGGCGTTGACACGGATGCCTGGCCCGAGTTCTCGCGCCAGGGTTCTGGTGAACGCCACGATCGCGCCTTTGGTGGCACCATAGGCCGAGTGTTCGACTCCGGCTCCGGTGTGTGCGGCCTGCGACGCCAGGTTGACGATTGCACCACCGGCTCGCAGATGCGGTATGGCGCGCCGCACCAGGTAGAAGACGCCGTTCAGGTTGACCGCCATGGTGCGTTCCCATTGCCCGTCGGTCATGTCCCGCGCCAACTGGTCTTCGTAAATGGCGGCCGCCGGAACCAGAAAATCCAGCCGTCCGAACTTGGCCATACAGGCATCGACCAGTGCCTGGGCATCCTGCGCCTGGCTCGCGTCGTAACGCACGGCAAGGCACCGCGCGCCGGTTGGATCCAGCGCGCTGCTCAGATCCAGCGCCGCTTGCGCATTCACGTCCCCCATAACCAGACTGGCGCCACAGCGATAGAAATACTCCGCCGTTGCCCGGCCGATGCCGCTGCCCGCGCCGGTGATCAGCAATACGCGGTCCTTGAAGTCGAACATGGTTATAAAAACAGTCGCGCTGCGTCCGGCGAAAAACGCGCCACCTTGTCCGGGTCGAGATCCACGCCCAGGCCTGGCAAGTCGGGTATGTTCAGATAACCCTCGGCGTCCAATGCGAAAGGCTGGCGCAGGATGCCGTCCACATACGGGCTGCCGCCGATGAACTCGACCAGGTCGGTATCGGGGAACGCGCTGGCCAGTTGCAGGTCCGCCGCCACGCCGAGCGCCGTGTTCCAGCCGTGGCCGATGTACTTCACGCCAAAATCGTGCGCCAGCCAGGCGATGCGGCGTTGTTCGCTGATGCCACCGACCTTGGTCACGTCGGGTTGCACGATGTCGAAGGCACCGCGTGTGAGCCAGGGCAAAAAGGCTTGCCGACGCGTCAGCACCTCGCCGCCAGCAATCGGCACCGGGCTGGCCCGGCGCAGGTGGCAGAAGTCGTCGATGGCGTCGGGTTTGAGCGCTTCCTCGAACCAGCCCACATCGAATTCGGCCAGCATCTCGGCGGTACGCAGCGCCCATTTGAGGCCGTGCGGCCAGTGGGCGTCGCTGGCACCTGCGTCTACAAACAACTGGGCATCCGGGCCGGTGGCACGACGCGCCGCACGGATGATTTCCCGGTCGAGTTTGCTGTCCATCGCGCGGCCAAACGGCCCCCAGCCGATCTTGAAGGCCTTGAAGCCGCGCTCGCGGTAGGGTGCGATCACGGCCTCCATCTGCGCGGGTTGCTCCATCAGCAGCGAGCAATACGGCTGCACCCGCGTGCGGTAGCAGCCGCCGAGCAAGCGGCCCACCGGCATCCGCGTGGCTTTGCCCAGAATGTCCCACAAGGCGATGTCGATGCCGCTGATGGTGTGGGTGAGGGTGCCGCCACGGCCCATCCAGAAGGTGTTCTGGTGCAATTTCTCGGTCACGCGTTCGGGCTCCAGCGCGTTTTCGCCCAGAAACAGCGGCTCCAGCACCTGCAGCCCGGCCTGTACCAGCCGCCCGTCGGTGAATACGCTGCCATAACCGGTGATGCCGGCGTCGGTGTGCACCGCAATCAAGGCGTGGATCGAGTCCTCGGGTTTGATCTCGGCCGACCAGCCGCCTTTGGGGCTTTCGCCGAACAGCGGGACAGCGCGGATAGAGCGGATCTTCACCGCAGGCAGCGCGGTGGGTGACTCGGTGGGGGAAGCAGAAAAAGTTGGCATGGGCTGGCCTGTTGGTTACACGCTCGCAGCCGCCGATGTTTCGGAACGGCGTTTGGCAATAATGTTTTCCAGATCGACCTTGTGGATCTCCACGTCGATGTGTTCGTTGATCTCGCGTGCCATGTCTTGTGTATCACCCGAGCGAAACACCTCGATCAAGCGGCGGTGCTCTTCGACGATGGACGCCATAGGTTTGCCGAGCGTGGACAACCCAAAAATGATCGTCATCTGGCGCGCCAGCATTTCCCACATATCGCTCAGCACCGCGTTGCCCGAAAAACTGCACAAGGTGCGGTGAAAGCTGGTGTCTGCAGTGGCAAAGCCGTACACATCGTTGCGCGCGGCCATGGCGTCCATTTCCTGCACGATGGCATCCAGCCCGGCCAGGTGCGGGCCGTCGTTCTGCCCCAGCCGGATGGACCGCGTGGCGGCTGCGGTCTCCAGCGCCACCCGCACTTCGATCAGCTGGTCGATGCGCTCCGGCGTCACCGGGGTCAGGCGAATTCCCTTGTAGGGCTCGTTGATCACAATGCCCTGGCTTTCCAGCACCCGCAGCGCTTCGCGCACCGGTACCCGGCTGACACCCAGCTGCAGTGCCAGCTCGGCTTCGATGATGCGGTCGCCCGGCAGGATCAGGCCCTCGGAGGCTCCCGCCACCAGCGCGTCGATTACCTGGTGCACCAAGGTGCGCGGCTGCAATTTCAGGAAAGTCGGTGCCACACCAGGTGGCGCAGGTTCCACCAGATGGAGTGCGCTGGCCTTCACTTTTTTTTCCATTTGAAGATTGTATACATTTAGAAGATATGCTATTCTGGATTTTGCGGCAAATAACCAAAATTTCCAAAACCTCTGCGTCATGACATCTGCCACCAGCCGTATCCGTTGCGACATCGACTTTGACCGCCCCGGTCGACAGGCCGGTTTTCTGCGTGCACCCCAATCGCGCAACACCTCGGGTTGGGGTGTGGTCGAAATTCCGATTTATGTACTCAAGAACGGGTCTGGCCCCACGCTGCTGCTGACTGGCGGCGTGCATGGCGACGAATACGAAGGCCAGATCGCGGTGTCGCGGCTGGCGCACTCCTTGCCACTGGACCAGCTTCAGGGGCGGCTGATCCTGATGCCGGCCGTCAATATTCCGGCGGCGCTGAATGGCTCGCGCCTGGGCCCTATCGACGGGCGTGACCTGAACCGCTGTTTCCCCGGCAACCCGTCGGGCACGTTTTCGGAGATGCTGGCGCACTTCATGGACAGCGTCATCGTGCCGCTGGCCGACGCGTCGGTGGACCTGCACACGGCCGGCCACTCGGCCGAATGTACGCCTAGCACCAACATGCACTATCTGGCCGACCCGGTTTTGCGCGAGAAGACGCTGGCAGCTGCAGCGGCGTTTGGTGCCCCCTACAACGTGGTGTTCTGGGGTGTGGACGAAGGTGCCACCCTGACGTCCTGTGTCGAGCGGCGCAAGATTCTTTCGTTGGGCACCGAGATCGGCGGCTGGGGCCGCGTAAGCGTGGAGGGCGTGCGGCTGGGTGAACGCGGCGTGCGCAACATGCTCAAACACATGGGCATGCTGGCAGGCGCGCCCGAGACCGTGCAGCGCGACGGCACGCCGGGCACACGCCACATGATGGTGCGCGACCCAGCCTGTTACAGCTTCGCACCTGCCAGCGCCATCTTCGAGCCCCGCCATGTGGCGGGCGACCTGGTGCAGGCCGACCAGAGTGCAGGTTTCCTGCATTTCATCGAAGATGTGGACCACGCGCCCACCGAGTTGTTTTACGGGGCCAGTGGTGTCTTGTGGATGGCCAGTGGCCCGGGGCGTGTGCAACGCGGCGACTGTGTGGCGGTGGTGATGCAGGATTACCGGGCCCCGAAAGACTGATGGCGGGCAGAACCACCGCAACAGAAGGACCGCTGTGGACGGACCAAGTGTCGATGCGCCCGGCGTGCCGGGTCTAACTTCAAGGAGAACGTTTCGATGATGAAGCTCAAGTTTCTAAACCTCGCGCTGGCGGCATCGCTGGTGATGCTGTCGGCCGGCCCCGCCATCGCGCAAAAAAAGGGTGGCGATGTGGTCATTGCGATGACGCAGGCACCGCCGTCGCTGGACCCGCATGCCACCTCGGCACAGGTGGCGCGCAACGTCAACCTGCATGTATTCGAAACGCTGTACGCGCGCGACGAAAATGCGCGGCCTGTGCCCGACCTGGCCTCGGGCGTGGCCGTATCTGCCGACGGGCTGACCTACCTATTCACGCTGCGCCCGAATGTGAAGTTTCACAACGGACGGGACATGACACCGGCCGACGTGGTGGCATCTCTGGAGCGTTACCGCAAAGCGGGTGCTTCTGCCACGCTGATCGCCGCCATCGACACCGTGAGTGCCACCGGTGCCAACCAGGTGACGATCAAGCTCAAGTCGGTGCAGTCCACGTTCCTCGGCAACCTGTCGAGTCCGCGCGCGCCGATTGCCATCATGCCAGCGGCTGAGGCCGCCAAGGAAATGGGCAAGGCCGACCCGATCGGCACCGGACCCTACAAACATGTCGAGTACAAACCCGACAGCCACGTGAAGCTGGCCCGGTTCGACGACTACAAGCCGAATCCGGCCTACCGGGAGCGCGATGGTTTCGCCGGTGCCAAGATAGCCTATCTCGACAGCATCACGTTCCGTTTCATGCCTGAGGCCGGGGCGCGCAGCGCGGCACTGGAGACCGGGCAGGTGCACCTGAACGAGACCACCGACGGACCAACCGCCAAACGCATGAAGGCTAACCCGAACTTCCAGGTCATATCGGTGTTGCCATTTGCAGTGCAGGTGCTCAAGTTCAACATGGCGCAGGGGCCGGGTGCCGATCTCAACTTCCGCCGCGCGATTGCCCAGGCCATCGATGCGGAGGAAATTCTGGGTGTCGCCTATCCGGACATTTACAAGGTTGACCAGAGTTGGGTCTATGCCGGGTCGGCCTACCACACCAACCGTACGCCCATGAAGCAGGATCTTGCAGCCGCCAAGGCGACCCTGGCAAAGTCGGGCTACAAGGGCGAAAAGCTGACTTTCATCATCGACAACATCCGGCCCAACGTGGACGCTGCCACCGTGTTCCAGCAACAGGTGGCGCAAATTGGTGTGAACGTCGAGCTCAAGGTAGCCGACTGGCCCACCACCTCCGGTATCGGTTTGAAGAGCGACCAGGGCTGGAACTTCTGGACCCACGGGTTTGGCATCGAACCGTACGAAGGCCCGGTTTCGTCCATGTCTCACTGGGTCAAGGGCCAGGGGCAACGCAAGGCCGATCCGGTGATCGACGGCCTGTTTGTCAAGATCAACAGCGAGATGAATGTCGAAGCGCAGAAGAAACTGTTTGCCGACTTCGAGAACCAGATGGCCGACCAGGCCATCGCGCTCAATCTTGGCACCTATGGCTTGTTTCAGGTGGCCACCAACAAGCTCAAGAACTTCAAGGCCTACCGCATCCCGCGCATGTGGGGCGTCTGGCTGGAGTAATGGGTCGGTTTATCGTCCGTCGCCTGTTCGCGTCGGTACCCGTACTGTTCCTGGTCTCCCTGATTACCTTCGGCCTGTTGTGGCTGGTGCCGGGAGACCCCGCCTCGGTGTTTCTCGATGCCAGCGCGACGGCCGAGGCGCTGGACCGGGTGCGGCGCGAGTTGGGGCTGGACCGGCCGTTCTTGCTGCGTATGGGTGACTGGTATGCGCGCCTGCTGCAGGGCGATCTGGGTACGTCGTTGCTGCTCAAGCGCAGTGTCACCAGTGCCATCTTCGAGCGCCTTCCGGTCACCTTGTCTCTTACCTTCCTGGCATTTCTGTTTGCCGTGTTGATTGGAGTGGCGGCCGGGTTGGTGGCGGCCGTGCGCCATGGCAAGGCGGCGGACCAGGGCATGATGACGCTGGCGCTGCTGGGCCTGTCGATACCCGAGTTCTGGCTTGGGCTGGTGCTGATCTGGCTGGTGGCCGTGTTGCTGCCGATTTTTCCGGCCGGTGACTATGTGGCGTTCGCCCAGAACCCCTGGCAATGGGCGCGCCACATTGCCTTGCCCACTTTCACGCTGGCCTGTGTGCAGATGGGGTTCGTGGCGCGTATGACACGCTCCAGCATGCTCGAAGTGTTGGGCCAGGACTTTGTGCGCACCGCGCGTGCCAAGGGCCTGCCGGAGCCGTATGTAGTGTTGCGCCATGGCCTGGCTAACGCCATGGTGCCCATTGTCACCGTCATGGGCATCATGGTGGGTGGCCTGCTGGGCGGTGCGGTGGTCATCGAGCAGGTCTTTTCCATCCCCGGCATGGGCCGGCTGATCATCGGTGCGGTGTTGTCGCGCGACTTCCCGGTAATACAGGGCGGCTTGCTGTTTCTGGCGCTGATCTACCTTGCCGTGAACCTGACCGTGGACCTGCTCTATGCGGCCATTGACCCACGGGTGCGATTGGAATGAGCCGCCCGTCTTTTGTGCTGCGGCTGTTCGCCAACCGCTCCTTCACCATTGGCGTCGCACTGGTGGGCCTGGTGGTGGCCATGGCGCTGCTGGCCGGGGTGATCGCGCCGTTCGACCCACTCAAAGGCAACTTCCGTGAGCGCATGGTGGCACCTACGCTGCAGCACTGGATGGGCACCGACCATTTCGGGCG
>JANOCN010000611.1:0-6754 GCA_031412185.1 Betaproteobacteria bacterium
GTTTCGCCACCGGCTGCACGAGCGTGGCTTCTCGGCGCAGGAGTTGGCCCAGGTAACCAGCCCGATCGGCGTGCCCGGAGTTGTGGGCAAGGAGCCTGAGGTGATTGCCGTAGCTGTAGCGGCGCAACTTTTGCAGCGTCGCGCGCAAGATGGCAGCGCAGGATGACCGGCGCAGGGCCGAATTATTCAGCATAGGTTCTAAGATAACGCGGTTGAACAGTTCAAAGGACCTGAAGCATGGAAAGTTATTACCTCGACTGGGCCAACCTGCTGTTGCGTTGGGTCCACGTCATTACCGCCATCGCCTGGGTCGGCTCCTCCTTCTACTTCGTTTTTCTGGACAGCAGCCTGGTAAAACCCGAGTCGTCGGAGTTGCAGGATAAAGGTGTCGGTGGCGAATTGTGGGCGGTGCACGGTGGCGGCTTCTACAACCCGCAAAAGTACACCGTGGCCCCAAAAGTGGTACCCGACCATCTGCATTGGTTCTATTGGGAGAGTTACAGCACCTGGTTGAGCGGCTTCGCACTTTTCACGGTGTCGTACCTGTGGAGTGCCAGCACCTATCTGATTGACAAATCGCTCATGAACTGGTCCAGCGGAGCAGCCATCAGCGTGGCGGTAGCGTTTTTGGTGGTGTTCTGGATCATCTACGACCTGATCTGCCAAGCCTTTGGCAAGCGCAAAAATGGCGACGCGATCGTCGGTGCGCTGGTACTTCTGGTGGTGTGTTTTGCATCATGGTTGGCCTGCCATTGGTTTGCCGGGCGGGCCGCGTTCCTGCTCGTGGGGGCGATGATCGCCACTGCCATGAGCGCCAATGTGTTCTTCTGGATCATTCCGGGTCAGCGCATTACCGTGAAAGATCTGCGCGAAGGCCGCCCGGTGGACCCGATCCACGGCCTGCGTGCCAAACAACGCAGCGTACACAACACCTACTTTACGCTGCCGGTGCTGTTTGCCATGTTGAGCAACCACTACAGCTTTACCTACAGCCACAAATACAACTGGATTGTCTTGGTCGCGATGATGCTGGCAGGTGCGCTGATACGCCAGTTTTTCGTGATGCGCCATGGCTACAAGCTGGGCCGCAACAAGCACCCCTGGCCGTATGCGCTGGTGGGGGTGGTCGTGATTGTGGCTGCTATCGTGTGGATGAAGCCGCCCGCGCATGCCGCAGCGCTTGCCTTGCAGGCCCCCACCTCGGTTGCCGCTCCCGGGGCTACTGCGGTGCCGGGTTACATGGCTGTTCAGCAGGTGCTGGAACTACGCTTTACCGCGTGCCACGGAGCCGCTGTACAAATGAAGAACGTACGCCTGGATTCACCAGAATCCCTGAGGCAACACGCCCAATCGGTCTACCAGCAGGCAGTGGTGAGCAAAGTGATGCCGATGAACAATTCCACTGGCATTACGGATGCAGAGCGCGCGTTGATCGGGCAGTGGTTTCTGGCCGGGGCGCGTATTCAATGAATGCGGGCTGTCAAACCTGCCGCTTGGCGAATGCGCTACCAAATCTCGATACGATGGAGCCAGAGTAGCCTCAAGGACCACATATGTCACGCCGCACACTTAACCTCGATGACCGGCTGTACGCATATCTGCTTGCCCACGCGCTGCGTGAGCACCCAGCGCAAACTGCGCTGCGCGAAGCCACCCGCGTCTGGCCGCGCTCCGGTATGCAGATATCACCGGAGCAAGGGCAACTGCTGGCGCTGCTGCTGCGCCTGATGGGTGCGAAGCGCGCCATTGAAGTGGGTGTGTTCACGGGCTACAGTGCGCTTACCACCGCGCTGGCGCTGCCGGTGGACGGCCACCTGCTGGCCTGCGATATCAGCGACGCCGATACCCGGTTGGGCCTGCCGCACTGGCAGTCTGCAGGGGTAGCGCACAAGATCGAGTTTGTTGTAGCACCAGCGCAGCAAACCTTGCGCGCCCGGCTTGCAGCAGGGCAGGCTGGAACGTACGACTTCGCGTTCATTGATGCCGACACGACCGGCTACGACGACTACTACGAGTTGTGCCTGCAACTGCTGCGTGCGGGCGGCCTCATCGCGATAGACAACGTTTTGTGGGATGGCGCAGTCGCACAACCCGGCAATGCCGACGCTGACACCCAGGCGCTGCAAGCCCTGAACGCCAAAATTCATGGCGACCAGCGTGTGGACCTTGCCATGCTCCCGATTGGTGATGGCCTTACTCTGGCTTTGAAGCGATGACTGTACGCGCGGCGCGGCGCAGAGTTGACTTGTAAATCTCTTGTATGGACGACTCAAAAAGCGACCACTCCGCAGATCACGGGGGCGCTATCACCGCGCCATGGGTACTGGTGGCCGAGGGTCTGTACCTGCGCTTTCCACAGAGGGAGCTATTCAAAAACCTGTCGCTGCGCGTCCCAGCTGGTATTACCCTGGTCCGGGGCGGCGAAAGCACGGGCAAGACCAGCTTGCTACGTGTACTGGCGGGCGCGCTGGCACCCGACCGGGGAACGGTGGCCATACACGGCACCAGCCTGCAAGGCGATCCGGCCGCGTACCGGCAACAGGTGTTCTGGAACGACCCGCGATCCGACGCGTATGACCAGTTGATCGTTAGCGGCTATCTGCAGTCGCAACAGCAGCGGCACCCGGGTTTCGATGCGCACAAGCTGGCCCAATTGGCAGCCGACTTTTCGCTCACAGGGCACATGCACAAGCCGCTGTACATGTTGTCCACCGGGTCTAAACGCAAAGTCTGGCTGGCAGCAGCGTTTGCTTCAGGTGCAGCTGTCACCTTGCTGGACGATCCGTTCGCTGGGCTCGACAGTGCGTCGGTGCAGTCTGTACTGGCGTTGCTGCGAGACGCCGCCGTCGACCCGGCGCGCGCGTGCATAGTGGCAGATTACGAGGTACCGGCTGGTGTGCCACTGGCGTCGGTTGTCGACCTCGGAGATTGAAGACGGCGCGCTTGCATCAAGGCTAAGATACGTGCTCGCTGTAATTGCCCTTACCCCCAACAGGAAATTCCATGACCATCTCCATGTACCAGGCCAGCGTGCCGCGTTTCGTGAACATTCTCGGCAACTTGTCGAACATCCTTGGCAAAGCCCAGGCCCATATTGACGCCAAAAAGATCCCCGACACGGTGCTGACTGCCTATCGCTTGTTCCCGGATATGTTGCCCATGACTACACAGGTGCAGATTGCATGCGATGCGGCCAAAGGTGTGGTGGCGCGGCTGTCCGGCGCAGAGGCCCCGGTGTTCGAAGACAATGAAACCACCCTGGCGCAGCTCCGTGAGCGGATTGCCAAAACCATAAGCTTTATCCAGAGCGTGCCTGCGACCCAGATCGACGGTACCGAAGACAAAGCCATCGTTGTGAAACGCGGCGACAAAGAGACCCATTACAAGGGCATGCAGTTCCTGCTCGGCCATGCGGTGCCCAACTTCTATTTTCACGTCACCACCACCTACACCATCCTGCGCCACAACGGCGTAGAGATCGGCAAACGCGACTTTCTCGGTAACCCATAGGCCACTGTGGCAAAAGTTCCCCCGGGAGTTGGCCCGCGTTTTCCGCAGGTTGTGGTGCTCTTTGGCGCCACTGGTGACCTGGCGCGTCGCAAGCTGCTGCCGGGGCTCTACCACCTGGTGAGCGCCGGGTTCATACCAGGCTGTCGCATCATTGGTGTCTCGCTCGATAGCATCGGTGCAGAAGACTTTCGCAGGGTGGCGCGCGCGGCGCTCGACGAATTCTCCAGCCGTAAGGTGGCCGAGTCTGAGTGGCAGGCATTTGCACAAATCCTGGACTACGTGCCCCTGGCGGCCGGCCCGCAAGCGCTCAAGGCCGCAGTAGACAAGGCCGAACAGAGCCTGCAAGGCGAGAGTCGGCGGTTGCACTACCTCAGTGTGCCGCCCAATGCAGCTTTGTCGGCTGTGCGGATGCTGGGCGAGGCCGGTCTGGTCGAACACTCGCGGATCGTCATGGAGAAGCCCTTCGGCACCGATCTGGTGAGCGCCGTGTCGCTCAACAGCAAGCTGCACGACGTGTTTGCCGAAGAACAGATATTTCGTATCGACCACTTTCTGGGCAAGGAGCCAGCGCAAAACATCCTGGCCTTCCGTTTTGCCAACGGCCTGTTCGAGCCGATCTGGAACCGCAATTTCATCGACCACGTGCAGATAGACGTGCCAGAGACGCTGGGGCTGGGCAAACGCGCGGGGTTTTACGAGCAGACCGGGGCTTACCGCGACATGGTGGTGACGCACCTGTTCCAGATACTCGCGTTCATGGCGATGGAGCCGCCCACGGCGCTGGAGCCCGCACCCATCAGCGAGGAAAAGAACAAGGTCTTTCGCAGCATGTTGCCGATCCAGCCGCACGACGTGGTGCGTGGGCAATACGCCGGTTACCGCGCAGAAGAAGGGGTAGACCCGGAATCAGAGACCGAGACCTTCATCGCGTTGAAGTGTTTCATCGACAACTGGCGTTGGGCCGGCGTGCCATTTTTTCTGCGTACCGGCAAGCGCCTGGCCGAGGGTCAGCGCATCATCTCGATTGCGTTCCGCGAACCGCCCAAAAGCATGTTCCCGGCGGGCTCAGGGGTAGGCGCGCAGGGTCCGGATCACCTGACTTTTGACCTGGCAGACGCCTCGAAGATGTCTTTGTCGTTTTATGGCAAACGCCCCGGCCCTGGCATGCGGCTGGACAAGCTCAGCCTGCAGTTCGCGATGCACGACACCGGGTTGATCGGTGATGTGCTGGAAGCCTACGAGCGCCTGATCCTGGACGCCATGCGGGGCGACCGCACGCTGTTTACCAGCGCCGAAGGCATCGAGCGGCTGTGGCAGGTATCCACCCAACTGCTCGAGACGCCGCCGCCGGTGCGACTGTACCCCATTGACTCATGGGGCCCGAAGTCAATCCACCAGCTGATCGCCCCGCACGCGTGGCGGTTGCCGTTCGAGCGCTCCTGGCGCGATCCGAATCGGCTCGGGAGCTAGATTTCAACTCAGGCTGCGGTAGTACCGGGCCAGCACCTCGAACGCGAGCTTGCGGGTCTTCTTGTCTTGCGCGATCAGCCCCTTGCGGTTAAAGCCCTGGTTGAATACTGTTTGCCGCCGCTCCGAGCGGAAGTCGTACAGCAGCCACGGCGTCATGCCGCAAACATAAGGAGCCTTGGCGAGATGGGCAATCTGTTGTTGGTAGACGCGGGCCTGGTTTTCCTCGGTGAAAAGTTCATCGCTCGCGCCGTGGTGGCCCGCCAGCGCGTCGGCACCGGTCTCGCTGATGATGACCGGCTTGTCGGGTGCTGACGCTTCGAGCAAACGCTGCAATCCAGAAAAGTCGGGCTCATACCAGCCAAAATATTCGTTGATACCAATCACGTCAATGTGGTCGGTCAGGCGGTCTTCGATACAGAACTTCTGGCGGTTGATCAGGCAGGCTGCAGCGGTTAGCCGCGTCGGGTCGGCCGCCTTGGCGATGTCTGCCAGACTGCGCATGAACGCCAGACGCGCGTCGCTGTCTTCGTTCTCATTGCCCACGCCCCACAAAATTACCGAGGCGCGGTTGCGGTCGCGCCGGATCAGCTCTTGTAGCTGGTTCTGTGCGTCCGCCAGTGTGGCCGGATTGCCGAAATCAATGGCCCAGTAGACCGGAACCTCTTCCCACAGCAGAAAACCAAGCTCGTCGGCGATCTCGGCTACGTGTTCGTGATGCGGATAATGCGACAGGCGCAAAAAGTTGCAACCCAAGTCGGCCGCATCGGCGAAACGCTGGCGTACATCCTGCGGCGTGGACACCTTGCCCAGAAGCAAGTCGTCTTCGTGTACGCAGATTCCCTTCAGGTAAATCGGTTTGCCATTGAGCAGGAGTTGCTGGCCCACGGCGCGGATTTCGCGAAAGCCGATGCGCTCCTGCACCACGTCGTCGGCGAACCGGAAGCTCACAGCATAGAGGCGTGGGTTGGCCGGTGACCAAAGTTCGGGTTCGGCTTGCAACAGACCTTGCCCTCGGCCACTGAGGATTGCGATGGTGGTCGTGACACCTAACTCGGGTATGGACAACTCCGCGTCACCATCCACGGAATCTGACAAAGTGATGTCCACGGCCAGCCTGGAGTAACTGCCGTCGGGCACCAGTTGCACGGATGCATGCCGGATAAATACTTGCGGCAGGTGCAACAACAGAGCTTCGCGGTAGATTCCGCCGTAATTGAACCAATCGAAGTGGTTCATGGGCACACGATCAGGCGCACGCTGGTTGTCCACCTGTATCTGCAGCCGGTTGGCGCCTGGCAACACATGTTGTGTGAGTTCGATGCAAAACGGCGTCGAGCCGCCACGGTGGGAGCCCAGGAAGCTGCCATTCAGGAATACACGGGCCTGGTAGTTGGCCGCACCAATTCGCAGCACGGTCCGTGGGCGGGCCAGGTCGGGGTGATGATCCAGCACCCGCGTGTACCATGCCGCGCCTTCGTAAAAGGTCCACGCGGTGCGCTGGGTCGCCCAGCAGCCCGGTACATCCAGCGTCTGGCCCTGGCTCGCGTCATAGTCGCGCGGGCGCGGCCATTGGGTGGCGGGCAGGGGTGTATCGGCAAACCACTTCTGGCGTAAGCCTTCGTCGAACCTATCCAGCGTGAAAAACCAGTCACCGTTCAATGATTCGGTTGGCCGCCCACCCAGTGCCACCAGCGTCTCGTAGGTGATGGGGTGCCCGTTGGTAGCCCGGGCGTAGCTCTCGTCGTGCAGGTGCGCAAATGGGTCGGCAGCAGCG
>JANOCN010000612.1:0-5419 GCA_031412185.1 Betaproteobacteria bacterium
GCACTGATCAGCGCCACCGATTCGGGGTAATTGAGTTTGAGGCCACGCGCCTTGCGCCGCTCGGCCAACAATGCGGCAGTGAACAGCAGCAGCTTGTCTTTTTCTCGCGGGGTCAGTTCCATTGTCTCGCTCCGGGGCTAACTGCAGGAATCACGCGCACTCGGCTGCAAGAATGGTGCCACGGCGTGGAAGTCCCGTCGAGTATGCCGCATGGCACAGAACCTGCACCATGGAAGTCGCCAGCCACCGGATCGGCAGCCGCCACCTTCCACCATGAACGCTCCAGACAAGCTCCCCGCGCCACCGCCAGCCGCATCTGGTGGCATGGGCGGGCGCGCTGCGGGACCGGCGGCGGAGGCCGCTGTGCAGCGCATTACCCTGGTGCGGCGCGATTACAACAGCTGGGTTGCCGACGAGACCAAGGAAGACTACGCGCTTCGTTTTGCGCCCCAGCGGTTTCGCAAGTGGTCGGAGTGGCGGGTGGCAAACACCGCTTTTGGTGCGGCGTCATTCCTGGTGCTGGAAGCGGTAGGTGCCACCTTGCTGGTGCAATACGGCTTCACCAACGCTTTGTGGGCGATTCTGGCCACCGGTTTGATCATCTTTCTGGCTGGGCTGCCGATCAGCATCTATGCAGCCCGTTACGGCGTGGACGTGGATTTGCTCACCCGGGGCGCAGGTTTTGGCTACATCGGCTCCACGCTCACGTCGCTGATCTATGCCTCGTTCACCTTTATATTCTTCGCCCTTGAGGCTGCCATCATGGCCTACGCCCTGGAGCTGGCGCTGGGTATCCCGCCAAGCTGGGGTTACCTGATTTGTGCCTTGGTGGTGATCCCTTTGGTGACGCATGGCGTATCCACTATCAGCCGCTTGCAGGTGTGGACCCAGCCTCTGTGGCTGCTGATGCTCGTCGTGCCATTTGTGGCCGTTTTCGTTCTCGACCCGGGCGCTTTTTAGGCCATAGAGCACTACAAAGGGGATAAAGGGGCCACCGCAGGTTTCAGTTTGCCCTTGTTTGGTGCGGCATTGACAGTTGGTGTTGCACTGATGACCCAAATGGGTGAGCAAGCGGACTATCTGCGCTTCATGCCAGTGCGGACCGCTGCCAACCGGTCGCGCTGGTGGTTCAGTGTACTGATGGGGGGCCCCGGGTGGGTGGTACTGGGGGTACTGAAGATGCTCGGTGGGGCCTTGTTGGCTTACCTCGCGATCATGCATGCGGTGCCGGTGGAGCGCGCAGTAGACCCCAACCAGATGTACCTCGCAGCCTACGAATACGTATTTCCGCACTATGGCTGGGCGGTTGCCGCGACGGCGTTGTTTGTGGTGATCTCGCAGCTCAAGATCAACGTTACCAACGCCTATGCCGGTTCATTGGCCTGGTCGAATTTTTTCTCCCGCTTGACGCACAGCCACCCTGGCCGGGTGGTGTGGGTGGTGTTCAATACGCTGATCGCCTTCATGCTGATGGAGATGGATGTATTCCAGGCGCTGGGGGATGTGCTGGGCCTGTACTCCAATATCGCCATCGCCTGGATGATGGCGGTGGTGGCCGACCTCGTCATCAACAAGCCGGTGGGCTTGTCGCCACCGGGCATCGAATTCAAACGCGCGCACCTGTATGACATCAACCCGGTGGGTGTTGGCGCGATGGCGCTGGCCTCGGTGCTGTCAGTGGCCGCGCACCTGGGCTTGTTTGGCCGCACGGCGCAGGCGTTTTCGGCGTTGATCGCGCTGGGCACTGCGTTTGTGGCGTCACCATTGATTGCATGGGCAACCCGCGGAAAATACTACATTGCGCGGCGCAGCGGCATCCCCGCTGGCGCAGACGCAGAAGCGCCGGGCGCTGCGGGTGGTATGGGCGTTACCGGCACTGCGGGCACTGCGGGCACTACCCAGCGCTACCGCGTCAGCCGGTGTGTGATCTGCGAACGCGAATACGAAGGGCCGGACATGGCTCATTGCCCGGCCTACCAGGGACCGATCTGTTCGCTGTGCTGTACGCTGGACGCCCGCTGCGGCGATCTCTGCAAGCCCCACGCCAGCCTCTCTGCCCAATGGTCAGCCACCCTGCACTGGTTGCTGCCGCGCAGCACCTGGGCGTATCTGGACAATGGCCTGGGTTACTTTCTGCTGCTGATGCTGGTGATCGTGCCGCTGCTGGCCAGTGTGTTTGGCCTGCTGTACCGACAGGAGTTGGGGGCATTGGCCCAGGCAGTGATGGACACCCGGGTGCTGGAGGCACCCCATGCGGCGCTGCGCTCGGGATTTCTCAAGGCCTACATGGCGCTGGTGGTGATTGCGGGCTTGGTCGCCTGGTGGGTGGTGCTGGCGCACAAGAGCCGGCAAGTGGCGCAGGAAGAGTCCAACCGGCAGACCCATCTGCTGATGCGTGAGATCGAATCGCACCGGCAAACCGACGAAGCCCTGCAAAATGCCAGGCTGGTTGCCGAGCAGGCCCGCCGTGCAGCCGACCAGGCGAACCAGGCCAAGAGCCGCTACATCAGCGCCATCAGCCATGAGCTGCGCACACCGCTCAACAGCATTCTGGGTTACGCCCAGTTGATGGGCGAAGACGCCGCGATCCCGCCGCACCGTAAGCAGGCGGTCAGTGTGATCAAACGCGGCGGAGAACATCTGCTGTCGCTGATCGAAGGCACGCTTGACATTGCGCATATCGAAAGCGGCAAACTCACACTGAATGTACGACCGATGCACTTTGCCGGTTTTGTGCAGGAGATCGCCAGCATGTTCGAACTCGAGGCGCAGGCCAAGGGACTGTCGTTTCGTTATGAAGAAGATGGTGCCCTGCCGGCCGTGGTGAGGGCCGACGAAAAACGCGTGCGCCAGATACTGATCAACCTGCTCGGCAATGCGATCAAATTTACCGCGCGCGGCCAGGTGACGTTCAGCATTCGCTATGCACGTGAAATGGCCGCCATCGCGATTGAAGACACCGGGCCTGGCTTGTCCGACCAGGAGCAGGCGCGCATCTTCGAACCCTTCACGCGGGCCAATACGCCAGGCGCCACCGCACCCGGTGCCGGACTGGGGCTGACGATTGCCAAAATGCTGACCGACCTGATGGGCGGTGAGCTGACTGTCTCGAGTACGCCCGGATCGGGTTCGATTTTTCGGGTAAAGCTTTTTCTGCCTGAGGTGCGCCTGGTTCCAGGTTCGGCGGGCGTGGTCAGCACCGGGTTGCCGGCCAGCCTGAAATTTTTCACCCACAAACCGCGCCACGGGGTTGCTGGACCACGCAGGCGAATTCTGGTGGTGGACAACGAAGAAGCCGACCGGGAACTGCTGGTGAACCTGCTGCAACCACTGGGTTTCCAATTGCGGACTGCCGCCAGCGGCCATGATTGTCTGGACCTGCTAACCGCGGGTTACCAACCCGAGGCGATTTTCATGGACCTGGCCATGCCTGGAATCGATGGCTGGGAGACCATCCGCAGAATTCGCGCGCTGGGCAGCACCCCGGCTATTGCCATCGTCTCGGCGAATGCGTTTGACAAGGGCCTGGACCACGACGTGGACATGCCTCCCGAAGACTTTATTCTGAAACCAGTACGCCATTCCGAGCTGCTGGACTGGCTGGAGCGCCGCCTGTCGCTTACCTGGTTGGAGACCGCAATACCCGCAGCGGCAGACACGCCCGGCGCGGGTGTCGCTCCGGTCATCTCAAACTGGGTCGACCCACAGCGGGATTTGCTGGATGCGCTGCGCGAGGTCGTCATTTTGTGGTACTACCGCGGTATCCTGAATACACTCGAAGACATAGAGGCCGCGCATCCGCAGAGTGCGGCTTTCGCCACCGATATGCGCGTGTTGGCCCAGCAGTTCCAGTTTGAAGCCATGGCCCGGCAACTGGACCGGATGGTGTATGGACAATAAGCCACCCACCGCAACCGCTCCGCGCTCGCTCGACCAGACCCTGGCGCGTGCCGACAACCACGTTGTTCTGATTGTGGACGACGTGCCCGACAACCTTTCGGTGCTGCACGACGCGCTGGACGAATCGGGTTATACCGTGCTGGTGGCCACCCACGGCGAAGCAGCCCTGCAGCGTGCTGCGCAGGCCCTGCCGGATATCGTGCTGCTGGACGCCATGATGCCGGGCATGGACGGTTTTGAGGTGGCGCGCCGGCTCAAGGCCTCGCCCCACACGGCCCACATACCGATTATTTTCATGACCGGCCTGACGGAGACAGAATACCTGGTGGCTGCGCTGGAGGCGGGTGGTGTGGACTACGTGACCAAACCCATCAAGCCGAAGGAAGTGCTGGCCCGCATGGGGGTGCACCTGCAGGGCGCGCGCGAACGCCGCCAGGCGCGCAGTGCTCTCGATGCTTTCGGCTACGCCAGCATTACCGTGCGCTTGAGTGACGGCAAACTGATGTGGCAAACGCCGCTGGCGCGCGACCTCCTGCTGCGCTACTACGGTACCGCCGCGCCCCAGACGCCGGAGCCGGTGCTGGCCTGGTTGCGCCGCCACGCGGCCGACGCCGAGGTGCTTGTAGAGCCGCCCCGCCTGAGCGTGGAAGCCGGCCAGAAGCGCCTGACTTTCCGGCTGCACCAGCAGATCGGCGACAGCGAAGCTGGTGGCGACTGGCTCATCATCATGCGTGAGGTGTCGGACGAAAGCGTGGTCGAAGCGATGAGCTTGTCGTTCAAGCTCACCACCCGCGAAGCCGAGGTGCTGTATTGGGTGGTCAAGGGCAAGATCAACCGCGACATCGGCGATATCCTGGGGTCGAGCCCGATGACGGTCAAAAAACACCTGGAACGGGTGTTCGCCAAACTCGGCGTCGAGACCCGTACCGCAGCCGCCGCCATGGCCATGGGCCGGATACGGCAATTACATCCGCAGTTTGAGGAGTGAAAGCGTCACAGGCAACCCAGACATCCGCGTGGCACACTGCATTGACTCTCACGCTCTGACCCGCAGCCTCTGCCGCAGTAGTGAACAGGCAGTTGCGCTAAAATTTGCTACTTCAAAGTTGAATCTTGAAATAGCAAAAATGACCGCTTTTTATCCCCGCTCAAGTGTCGAACTCCTGAAGCGCTCGCTGCGCGGTTACCCCATTGTGGTGGTCACCGGGCCGCGTCAGGCGGGCAAGTCGACACTGTTGCGCCGGACATTGCCAGACTGGCAAATGCTGTCGCTTGAGGACCTGGATATGCGGGAGTTTGCGCAGAATGACCCGCGTGCGTTTTTGCAACGTTACCTCGCACCGCTGGTCATTGACGAGGCCCAGCGGGTTCCCGATCTGTTGTCGTACCTTCAGACCGCCGTTGACCGCAATGGACGCATGGGCCAGTACGTGTTATCGGGTTCGCAGCAGTTTTCGTTGCTGGCCGGCGTGACACTGAGCCTTGCCGGGCGTAGCAGTTTGATCGCGCTGCATCCGTT
>JANOCN010000613.1:0-1865 GCA_031412185.1 Betaproteobacteria bacterium
TCGTGTTGTCGGGACCTACCTCCACCAACCATCCGGAGACACGATGGAAACCATTCAAACCGCGTTGGATGACGGTGTTACCACCATCACGCTCAACCGCCCCACAGCCAAAAACGCGCTTGACGCAACGATGACGCTGGAATTTGACCAGGTGCTCTCGCAAATTGCGCGCGACGAGACGGTGCGCGCCGTAGTGCTGACCGGTGCGGGGGGTGCGTTCTGCGCCGGTGGCGACGTACGCCGCATGAACAGCGAAGCCGAGCGCACCGCACAGGACTGGCGTGCCCACCTGCGCCGCAGCCACCGCATCGTCAGGGGTCTGTACGCGCTCGACCGCCCGGTTATCGCGGCCGTTGATGGGCCGGCATTTGGCGCAGGGTTTTCGATTGCCCTGTTGACCGATATCGTGCTGGCGTCCAGCCGTGCGCGTTTTTGCATGGCCTTCGGGCGTATCGGACTGGTTCCAGACTACGGAGCCCTCTACACCCTGCCTCGCGCCGTTGGGCTGCAACGCGCCAAGGAGATCATGTTTTCGGCTCGCGAGATCGGTGCTGCCGAGGCAAAAGAGCTGGGCTTGGTGCTAGAAATACTGGAACCCGAGGCCTTGCTGCCGCGCGCCATGGAACTGGCACGGTCTCTGGCCCGCGCATCACCGACCGCGTTGGCCATTACCAAAGACGCGCTCAACGGCGCGCTCGAGAACGACCTGGACAGTCTGCTGGAGCTGGAGGCGGCAGGCCAGGGCGTCGCTGGCACCAGCGCCTACGCCAAGGATGCATTCCGTCGCTTCGCAGAGAAGCAGCCAGGTCGGTTTCAATGGCCTGCTGCGGCTGGCCAGTAGTTTGGCAAGCGCCCGCCATGTCCCGATTCGAGACCCAGGTCAACCCGCAGAGCACCGCCTTCACTACCAATCGCGCGCACATGCTGCGCCTGCTGTCGGACGTGCGCCTGCTCGAACAAGCCACCCGCGACCGCTCTGCGCAGTCCAGACCGCTGTTTGACAAACGCGGGCAACTGCTGCCACGCGACCGCATCGCACTGCTGCTCGACCCCGGCAGTTCGTTCCTTGAACTGTCGGCCCTGGCAGGTTTCGGGCTGGACCACCCCGACCCCGCGAAATGCATTGCGGGTGCCGGGGTAATCACTGGCATCGGAACGGTGGGCGGTACGCGATGCGCGGTGGTGGCGTCCGACGCGGGCATCGAGGCCGGCTCCATCCGCGCGATGGGGCGCGAAAAAATACTGCGCGCACAAGAGCTGGCCATGCAGAACAAATTGCCTTTCGTGCATCTGGTGGAGAGCGCCGGTGCCAACCTGTTGCGTTACAAGGTCGATGGTTTTGTGCTCGGGGGTGCCATTTTTCGCAACCTGGCCCGTCTGTCGGCGGCCGGCTTGCCGGTGGTGACTGTCGTGCATGGCTCGTCCACGGCTGGTGGTGCCTACATGCCCGGCTTGTCAGACTACGTGGTCATGGTGCGCGGTCGTGCCAAGGCCTTTCTTGCCGGGCCGCCGCTGCTCAAGGCGGCAACCGGCGAGATTGCCACCGACGAGGAGTTGGGTGGTGCCGAGATGCACACCTCGGTATCGGGCCTGGGCGAATACATGGCCGAGGACGACGCCGACGGCGTGCGGCTGGTACGTGAGGTGGTGCAGCGGCTGCAGTGGTGGCGGCATCTCGCGCCAGCCTCGCCGCCGCAGCAGGCGGTTTGCCTGCCACCGCGCCTGGATCCGCAGGAGTTGCTGGGCATCATGCCCGCGGATGGCCGCAAACCCGCCGACATGCGCGAAGTGATCGCCCGGCTCGTAGATGACTCCGACTTTCTGGAGTTCAAGGCGCTGTATGGTGCTGCCACGGTAACCGGCCA
>JANOCN010000614.1:0-1508 GCA_031412185.1 Betaproteobacteria bacterium
AATACGGCATCTGGCAAGCGCACAGCTGGGCCGACCTGGCAACACTGGTCGAGCACATCGCCTGCGGTCTGCATCAGGCCGGCCTGCAGCGTGGCGAACACATGGTGGTGGTCGGCGCCAACCGGCCGCGTCTGTACGCCACCATGCTGGCCGCGCAGTCGCTGGGCGCGATTGCCGTGCCGCTTTATCAGGATGCAGTGGGCGCCGAGTGCGTGTTTCCGATCACCAACGCAGAGGTCCGCTTTGCCATGGTTGAAGACCAGGAGCAGGTGGACAAGCTGCTCGAGATACGCCCGCAGTGCCCCTCGCTGGCCCACATTATTTATGACGACCCGCGTGGCCTGCGCAACTACCAGGAGCCCGGGCTGCTTGCGCTGGACACCCTGATGGCACAAGGCCAGGCCTTCGCCAGCCAGCAGCCGGGGTTTTTCAAGGCCGAGGTCGAAAAAGCCCGGCCCGACGATGTGGCCGCCATGTTTTTCACCTCGGGCACCACCGGCAACCCCAAAGGTGTGGTGCACACCCACAACACCCTGCTGGACCGGGCCCAGGCCGGTGCCGAATTCGACAAGCTGGGTCCCAACGAGGAGGTGCTGGCCTACCTGCCGCCCGCCTGGATTGGCCAGAACATCTTCAGTTACGCGCAATGGTTGTGCTGCGGCTATGTAGTCAACTGCCCGGAAAACGCCAGCACCGTCACGATTGACCTGAAGGAAGTCGGGCCAACCTATTACTTTGCGCCGCCGCGCGTGTTTGAAGGCCTGCTGACCAGCGTGATGATCCGCATGGAAGACGCGGGCGCCATCAAACGCAGCATGTTTCATTTCTTCATGGGCCTTGCCCAGCGGGTTGGTTCTGACCTGATCGATGGCCGCGAGGTAGGCGCCGGCGACAGGCTGCTGTATGCGCTGGGCAAACTGCTGGTGTACGGGCCGCTGCGCAACAACCTGGGCTTTTCGCGCGTACGGGTGGCCTACACCGCTGGCGAAGCCATTGGCCCCGACCTGTTTACTTTTTACCGCTCGATTGGCGTTAACCTCAAGCAGCTCTACGGCTCAACCGAGACCGCCGTATTTGTCTGCCTGCAACCCGACAACCAGGCCCGCGCCGATACGGTCGGGGTGCCGATCAAGGGCGTGCAGATCAAGGTGGCAGACAACGGCGAGATCCTCGTCAAATCAGCCGGGCTGCTCAAGGGCTACTACAAAAACCCGGCTGCGACCGCAGAAGTGTTGACCGCCGACGGCTGGTACCACACCAGTGACGCGGGCTTTCTGGACGCCAGTGGCCACTTGAAGATCATCGACCGCGTCAAGGATGTGGGCCGCATCAAGGGTGGCGCCAACGACGGCGCCATGTTTGCACCCAAGTATGTCGAGAACAAACTCAAGTTTTTCCCGCACATCAAGGAAGTGGTGGCCTATGGCGATGGCCGCGAAAAAGTCTGCGTCATGATCAACATCGACTTCGATGCCGTGGGCAACTGGGCTGAGCGGCGCAACCTGCCT
>JANOCN010000615.1:0-3363 GCA_031412185.1 Betaproteobacteria bacterium
ACCGCTTATTGTTGACATCGCTGGCCCGGCTCTGGTGGCAGCGGATATTGTCCGGTTGCAGAACCCGCTGGTGGGTGGCTTGATCCTGTTTGCCCGCAACTGGCAAAGCCGCGAGCAACTGACCGGATTGTGCGCCGACATCAAACGGTTGCGTGCTGACCTGCTGATCATGGTAGACCACGAAGGTGGCCGCGTGCAACGCTTCAAGTCTGGCGGTTTCACGCACTTGCCTGCTATGCGCAGCTTGGGTGGTTTATGGAAATACAGCGTACCCGGCGACCCGCAGGCCAGTGCCCTTGGCGCTTTGCGCGCCGCCACAGCCTGCGGTTTTGTGATGGGTGCTGAGCTGCGGGCCTGCGGCGTAGATCTCACGTTCGCGCCAGTGCTTGATATTGACCACGGCGCCAGCAGCGTGATCGGGGACCGCGCCTTCGCCGACGACGCTTCGGTGGTGACCCTGCTCGCCAAAAGCCTCGTACATGGCCTGTTGCAAAGTGGCATCGCCAACTGTGGCAAACACTTTCCCGGCCACGGGTTCGCCACTGCGGATTCGCATACCGGAGTCGCGCTGGACCGGCGCAGCCTAAAAGCCATTCTGGCGCAGGATGCAGCGCCTTATGGCTGGCTGAACACGTCGTTGTCTGCTGTCATGCCAGCGCATGTGGTCTACCCTCGCGTGGATTCACGGCCCGCAGGTTTTTCAGAAAAATGGCTGACCGACATACTGCGGTCGCGCCTGGGTTTTGATGGTGCCATTTTCAGCGATGACCTGAGCATGGCGGCTGCCCGTGTAATCGACGGTCAGCAGGTGGGTTTCTCGCAGGCCGCAGTGGCTGCCTTGGACGCCGGTTGCAGTATGGTGCTGCTGTGCAATCAGAGCCTGAATGGCAGCGCGGTAATTGATGAGGTCCTGGCAGGCCTGACGCAGGCGCACAGCGAGGGTCGCTGGGTACCCAGGCCAGCCGACACGCAGCGGCGCCTGGACCTGCTGCCGACGTCCCATGCTATCGCTTGGGACGCGCTGATGTCGCACCGGCCCTACATGCGCGCTCTGGACCTGATTGCCTGACGTCCCGACCCAGTGGGCCGCAACCTCGCGGAGCAGCGCGACCCGCACTTACGACCCTGGCAGCTCGCGCCTCAGAGCCGGAAACAGGATCACATCGCGGATGCTGGGGCTGTCGGTGAGCAGCATAATGAGCCGATCCAGTCCTATGCCGCACCCGCCGGTGGGTGGCATACCGTACTCCAGAGCCCGCACGAAGTCGTGGTCGAAGAACATCGCTTCGTCGTCGCCGCTTTCCTTGGCAGCCACCTGCGCGTGAAATCGGCTCACCTGGTCTTCGGCATCGTTTAGCTCGCTGAAGCCGTTGCCAAATTCGCGGCCGGTGATGTATAGCTCGAAACGCTCCGCCACCTCGGGGTTGGTGTCACTGGCACGCGCCAGCGGCGAAATTTCCACCGGGTGATCACAAATAAAGGTCGGTTGCCAGAGTTTGTCTTCGACCAGTTCCTCAAAATACAGCACCTGCAGACTGGCCAGGCTGCGTTTTGAGAGTTTGTGTTTCTCCTCGGTTTTGCCGAGTCGGCGCAGCGCCGCCAGCAGCCATTCGGCGTCGTGGGTGTTCGCGCCGGCATCGGTGTGTTTTTCGATTGCCTGGACGATAGTCAGGCGTTCGAACGCAGGTGCCAGGTCGACCGGTTTGCCGCTGTAGCTGAGCTGCAAACCGCCGGTTGCACGAAGCACTGCATCACGTACCAGTGCTTCGGTGAAGGCCATCAGGTCCTGGTAGTTCCAGTACGCCGCATAAAACTCCATCATCGTGAATTCCGGATTGTGGCGTACCGAAATGCCCTCGTTGCGAAAGCTGCGGTTGATCTCGAACACCCGGTCAAAGCCGCCCACTATCAGCCGCTTGAGGTAAAGCTCCGGCGCAATACGCAGGTACATCTGCTGGTCCAGCGCATTGTGGTGGGTCACAAAAGGCTTGGCGTTGGCACCACCCGGTATCGGGTGCAGCATCGGCGTTTCGACTTCCAGAAATCCATGGTTCACCATGAACTCGCGGATACCGCTGACGGCCCGGCTGCGCGCCACAAAACGTTGGCGCGACGACTCATCGGTCATCAGGTCCACATAGCGCTGGCGGTACTTCACCTCCTGATCCTGCATACCGTGGAACTTGTCGGGCATCGGCCGCAGGCTCTTGGTCAGCAGCCGCAATTGGGAGGCGTGGACGGACAACTCGCCGGTGCGGGTACGGAACATAACCCCGACTACGCCCACAATATCACCGAGATCCCAGTGCTTGAAACTCTCGTAGGCCTCCGAGCCGAGTTCTTCGCCCTTGATGTAGATTTGTATTCGGCCGGAGCTGTCCTGCAGCGTCGCAAAACTGGCCTTGCCCATCACCCGCTTGAGCATCATTCGACCAGCAACACTGACCTCATGCCTCTGCGCGGCTAGCGCTTCTGGTGTGTGCGAAACGTATTGCGTCAGCAGCGCTGCGGCACGGTGGGCGGGCTTGAAGTCATTCGGGAAAGCCACACCTTTGCCGTCTCCGTGGCGCTGGCGTATCGCTTTGAGCTTTTCGCGCCGTTCGGCGATCAGCTGGTTCTCATCGGGAAGGGCTTCGGGTGCGGGATGGTCGGACATGGGAGTGGGGTCGGGCAGAAAAAGAGCAGTCCAGCAGACTGTTGCGACCCACTTGGGTGGCGCAAGGCACTATTATCGCCAGAGCCGATTCCGTCCCCACCCGCTCTTTCCATGTTCCATCAAATTATCTCGTTGTTGCTGCAGGTTGCTTTTGGTCTGCTGGTTGGCGTTTGTCTGCTGCGGCTTTACATGCAGTACCAGCGGGTAGCGCTATCGGCGCGTTCCGGTAATCCTCTGGGGCCGTTCATATTTGCGCTGACTGACTGGTTGGTGCTGCCGCTACGCCGCATCATCCCGCCGCTGGGTCGGTGGGACAGCGCGAGCCTGGTCGCCGCGTACCTGCTGGAACTGGTCTTGTCTGGATTGTTCTGGCTGCTCGCAGGAGCCGGGGGTGGGGCCGCCACCATACCAGTGCAGGCAGCGTTTGCTTTGGTGCGTCTGGCGGTGTCAGGCTTGAGCGGCCTGGTAATTGTCTACGCGGTGTTGTCCTGGGTGCGCACCGATTCCCCCCTGGCGGACATCATCACTCGCCTGGTGGCCCCGTTGCTCAAACCGATTCGTCGCCTAGTGCCTTTGGTGGGCGGGGTCGATCTGTCGCCGCTGGTTCTGCTGATCGCACTGCAGGTCGCTGGCATAGTCGTGGACAGCCTGCAAGTCAGCCTGTGGCGCTGAAATCCGGCGGAGGGAAACCCGGCTTGAGGGGCTGG
>JANOCN010000616.1:0-5250 GCA_031412185.1 Betaproteobacteria bacterium
CGCAGAGTCTTTTCGTAGCGTCGCCATGATCGACGAGAACTGGTGCATTGGTTGCACTTTGTGTGTGGAAGCCTGCCCGACGGATGCGATCCTCGGTAGCCACAAAAGTATGCATACCGTTATCGAAGCCTACTGCACCGGCTGCGAACTGTGCATTCCGCTGTGCCCGGTAGACTGCATCTTGCTGGAAAACGTGAGCGGCACCGCGACCGGATGGGCAGCATGGTCCCAGGCCCAGGCTGACCAGGCGCGCGACCGCTACGCACAATCAGGCCTGCGAAGAACCCGCGCAAAGCTCGAAGCTGATTGCGGGTCAAAAGACATAGAAACCAGGTCACCATCCGCGCAGGATTCTGGTGCCAATGCGCCAGCGCGCAAAAAGGACCTGATCGACGCTGCATTGCAGCGCGCGCGTGCGAAACGCAGTCAGGTCCACGACCCCAGGTAGCCTGCGCTTCAGGCACAACGAAGCCAGATTCGGTACCAGTTGGGCGCCGCCTATCCCAGGGCGTCGTTTACGCCGTCGTGAAACTCGGCAAGACTTACGGCGGTTCCAATTTCACGTGGCAAGGCATCGCGTACCGAGAAAACACCGAGGATCCGGCCGGCCGCTGAGATTACCGGCAAATGCCGGAAGCCACGCTCGATCATGATCAGCACCGCGTTGGATACCAGCATTTCCGGTGCGACGCAGTACGGATTGCGGGTCATGACATCGCTCACCAGGGTCTTTTTGGGATTGAGCGCCTTCGCCAGCACCCGTGTCATAAGGTCGCGTTCAGTGAGGATGCCAAGCAGCGTGCCCGGCGTATCCACAATCAGCACGCTGCCGCAGTTGGCTTTGGTCATCACGCAGGCGGATTCCCATACGTTGGCCTGTGGCCCCAGGCTGACCACATGCCTGCGCGGCATCGATTGAAAAACGGTACGTTCGGCCATATGACAGCCCCTTTGAATGGCGACAGTGGGTTCGATGGATGCTTGGATCGTACTCGGCGCGCCTGGCGTCACCGTAGCGAGGCGTTGATTTTTGCCAAAGCCTGCTGTCCTGGGCACAGTACCGCCGCGTCGAGGGCATTGAGCGGTGTGTCACAGGTATTCAGGGCAATGTGCAAGTCTGTGGCCAGCGGGTCGACATACAACAGGCCGGTGACGACCTCCCCGCGCGCCTGGTGCGCCTGCATGAAGGCCATGGCGCCGTAACGGTCCGTGGGGTCATAGTCGGCGTGCAACTTGCGCAGGTGCAGCATGGAGCCGTCGTGCTGCTGCACGTCCACCATTTCTCCGGGTGCATAACCGGCCGTTATCTCACTGCGGGGGGAAATGAAGTCGATGCGACTCACGGCTTCGTTGTGCTGGCGCACGTAGTCGTAGCTCTTGGTGCTGCCGGCATGGTTGTTGAAAGCCACACACGGGCTGATGACGTCGATAAATGCTGCACCTCCGTGGCCAATCGCCCCCTTGATAAGTGGCACCAACTGCTCTTTGTCGCCGGAGAAACTGCGCGCAACGTAGGTGGCACCGAGCTGCAGCGCCATCGCCACCAGGTCTACTGCGCTGTCGCTGTTGATCGCGCCCTTCTTGCTCTTGGAGCCCTGGTCGGCCGTGGCCGAGAACTGGCCCTTGGTGAGACCGTAGACACCGTTGTTTTCGACGATGTACACCATGCGCACGCCACGGCGCATGCTGTGCGCGAACTGGCCCAGGCCAATCGATGCCGAGTCGCCGTCGCCGGACACGCCCAGGTACAGCAGGTCGCGGTTTGCGAGGTTGGCCCCCGTCAAAACCGAGGGCATCCGCCCGTGCACGGTATTGAAACCGTGCGAAGCACCCAGGAAGTAATCCGGCGTCTTGGAACTGCAGCCGATGCCCGACAGTTTGGCGACCCGGTGCGGTTCAATGTCGAGCTCCCAGCAGGCTTGCACGATCGCGGCCGATATCGAGTCATGGCCACAGCCAGCACACAGGGTGGAGACCTTGCCCTCATAGTCACGCCGTGTGTAACCGACCTTGTTGGTGGTCAGGGACGGGTGGTGAAGCCGCGGTTTGGTGATGTAGGTCATGCGGATTCCTTTGCGGCCTTGCGCGTGCCCGGGGCCGGTTGTCCAGCGAGTTTGGCCTTTTGCACGTGGCCGGAAATCTTGGCCGTGATAAACCGCGCGGTGATGGGTGTGCCGTCGAAATGCAGCACCGGCACGAGGCGGGCTGGGTCGATCTCGAGTTCGGTCACCAGCAACTGGCGCATTTGCGCATCGCGGTTCTGCTCCACCACGTACACCGTATCGTGTTCCGCAATGAAGGATGCGACCACCGCCGGGAACGGAAAAGCGCGCAAGCGCAGGGCGTCCAGATGAATCCCGTCGCCCGGCAATACGTCCAGGGCTTCGTGCATGGCCGGGCTCGTGGAGCCAAAATAAATTACCCCCAGCGCCGTCTTGCGGGCCGCCTTGCGCAGCACTGGTTGGGGCACCAGCGTGGCAGCAGTGGCAAACTTCTTCAAGAGGCGTTCCACGTTGTAGATGTAGTCCGGCCCGCGTTCCGAGTAACGGGCATAAGGGTCCCGCGTGGTGCCACGGGTGAAGTAACTTCCCTTGGTGGCATGGGTGCCAGGCAGGGTGCGCCAGGGGATGCCATCGCCGTCCACGTCTTTGTAGCGGCCGAAATCCTTGCCAGCTTCGAGTTCAGCCGCTGTCATGACCTTGCCCCGGTCGTATTCGCGATTCGGGTCCCATTCAAACGGCTGGCACAGGCGCTGGTTCATGCCGATATCGAGATCGGTCATCACGAATATCGGCGTCTGCAACCGGTCCGCCAAGTCGAGCGCGGTTGCGCCATGCTCAAAACACTCGTGCGGATCCTGCGGCAGCAGCATCACGTGTTTGGTGTCGCCGTGCGACGCGTACGCGCAGGAAATCAGGTCCGCCTGCTGGGTCCGCGTAGGCATGCCGGTCGAGGGGCCACCGCGCTGCACGTTGACGATGGTCACGGGTATTTCGGCAAAGTAGGCCAGTCCGATGAACTCGGTCATGAGTGAAACGCCGGGACCTGACGTGGCGGTAAAGGCTCGAGCTCCGTTCCAGCCGGCGCCCACGACCATGCCGATAGAGGCGATTTCGTCTTCCGCCTGGACAATGGCGTAGTTGTTTTGTCCGGTGGCCGGGTCCACACGGTACTTGGCGCAGTATTTCTGAAACGCTTCCGCAACTGAAGACGATGGGGTGATCGGGTACCACGCTGCGACGGTCGCCCCGCCGAAAACACAGCCCAGTGCCAGCGCGCTGTTGCCGTCCACAAATACCTGCTGCCCGACCTGGTCGGACCTCTGGACCCTGATCCCCAAAGGCGCGTCCAGATGTTCGCGCGCGAAGTCGCGCCCCAGATGCAAGGCCCGCACGTTGGAATCGAGCAGCTTTTCCTTGCCTTTGTACTGCTCGGCGAACAACTGCTCGATAACTCCAGCCTCGACCTCCAGCAGAACCGACAAGGCACCTACGTAGACGATGTTCTTGAAGAGTTGGCGCTGGCGCGGGTCGGAATACACCGCGTTGCAAATTTCCGTTAATGGCATACCCAGCACATGGATGTCGGGGCGAAACTTTTCCTTGGGCATGGGCCGGGTACTGTCATAAAACAGGTAACCCCCGGGCTCGAGTTCGGCCACATCGGCATCCCAGGTTTGCGGGTTCATGGCGACCATCATGTCGATGCCGCCGCGTCGGCCCTGGTAGCCCTTGGCGGACACGCGGGCCTCATACCAGGTCGGCAAACCCTGGATGTTGCTTGGGAAGATATTTCGCGGACTGACCGACACACCCATGCGCAGGATCGCCTTGGCAAACAGCTCATTGGCCGAGGCAGAACCCGAGCCATTGACGTTGGCGAACTTGATCACAAAGTCGTTGACCGCCTCGATGCGTTTCATGCGGCCTCCAGCACACGGGGTTTAGCCGGCAGGTCGCGGCAGCCGGGGCCGGCCTTGGTTGTCGTCAAGAGGAACTTCTGCATATCCCAGGCCCCGGTGGGACAACGTTCCGCGCACAGGCCGCAATGCAGGCAGACATCTTCGTCCTTGACCATCACCCGCCCTGTCTTCAGAGACGCAGACACATACAGATCCTGTGCCAGGTTAACGGCAGGCGCCTTCAGGCGGGAGCGCAATTCGCCCTCCTCCCCGTTGGCGGTAAAGGTAATGCAATCCATCGGGCAAATGTCCACACAGGCGTCACACTCAATGCAGGCATCCTTGGCGAATACCGTCTGCACATCGCAGTTCAGGCAGCGCCCGGCTTCCTTGAAAGCCGTGGCCGCGTCAAAGCCCAGTTCCACCTCGACCTTGATACTGGCCAACGCCTGGGCGGCCTTTGCCCATGGCACCTTGAAACGTTCGTCGCCCGATACGTCGTTGTCAAAACTCCACTCATGGATACCCATCTTCTGCGACAGCAGGTTGGTCATGGGAGCGGGGCGCTGGCTCACGGCCTCGCCGTGCAGCAAACGATCTATGGATACCGCCGCCTCGTGGCCATGGGCCACGGCGGTGATTATGTTTTTCGGACCCAGCGCCGAGTCGCCACCAAAGAACACGTTCTTGACACTTGACTGGAAGGTGTCTTTGCCCAGCACCGGCAAGCCCCATTTGTCAAAGCGGATGCCACTGTCTGCCTCGATCCAGGGGAAGGCATTCTCCTGCCCTACCGCTATCAACACAGCGTCACACGCAACCAGCACCTCCGGCTCGCCGGTAGGCACCAGGCTGCGTTTGCCCTGGGCGTCGAACACCGCTTTGACGACCTCGAATTTCATCCCCGTGAGTTTGCCGTTGGTGTGTTCAAACGACTTGGGCACGTGGAAGTTGATGATCGGGATACCCTCGTGTTGCGCGTCTTCCTTCTCCCACGGCGAGGCCTTCATCTCGTCAAAGCCACTGCGCACGATCACCTTCACCTCGGAGCCACCCAGGCGCCGTGACGAACGGCAACAGTCCATTGCCGTATTGCCACCACCCAGCACGATGACACGTTTGCCGATGCTGGTAATGTGTCCGAACGAGACCGAGGCCAGCCAGTCGATACCGATATGGATGTTGTCCTTGATCTCCTTGCGCCCGGGCAGGTCGAGATCGCGCCCGCGCGGTGCGCCGCAGCCCACAAAAATAGCATCAAAGCCTTCGGCCATCAAGGCCTTCATGGAATCGATGCGCTGGTTACTGCGAAAGTCCACTCCCAGATCCAGGATGTAGCCGGTTTCCTC
>JANOCN010000617.1:0-3835 GCA_031412185.1 Betaproteobacteria bacterium
GCGGCGGCGCGCTGGCCAGCGGTTTCGACCAGTCGCAATTGACCGACCAGTCACCCATCGCAGGTGTTGGTGCCATTCCGGCCGAGCAGGTATGGGAGAACTACGCCTATTTCATCGAACGTGTCGGCCCGGTGGCGGCCGAGCATGGCGTCAAGATGGGTTTGCATCCCGATGATCCGCCGGTGCCGAGTATTCGGGGTGTAGGCCGCATCTTCGGCAGCGTTGAAGGTTTCGACCGGGCGCTTGGTCTGCTGAACCTTCCAACACACGGCGTTACCTTCTGCCAGGCAACCTTCGGATTGCTTTGCGCTGACGTACCGGCCCTGGCAATGCGCTGGGGAGCGGCCGGCCGCATCCCGTTTATCCACTGGCGCGACGTGGTCGGCACGGCCACGTGTTTCCACGAGGTTTTCCACGACGACGGGCCCACAGACATGGGCGGCCTGCTCAAGGTTTATGACCAGGCCGGTGTGGACGCTTTCTTGCGCGTTGACCATGTTCCCGCCATGGAAGGCGAACACGTCCCGCCCACGGCGACGGGCAATGCCGGCGCAGGCAGCGCATTGGCCGTGGGTTACGAAACCATGGGTCGGCTGTTTGCGATTGGATATCTGAAAGGCCTGCTTAGAGGCCAGGGCATCGCTTTCGAATGAACACCGCGGACCTTTCACCAACGATGTCGGGCGCGCCGGTATCTGCCATCGGCAGGCTGGCCGGCAAGACCGCGCTCGTCACCGGCGCCGGCAGCGCGGGTATCGGACGCGCCATAGCGCTGGAGTTCGCGCGCCAGGGGGCCCAACTGGTGGTGCACGACCGAACGCTTGCGCAGTGCAGCGACACCGTGAACATGCTGCGCGTGGCCGGTGCGATGGTGTCCGCGCTGGAGGCGGACCTCGGTTCGATGGCGGCGGCGCGGGAGCTGGTACGGCAAGCGCACCAGCGCCTCGGGCGGCTGGATGTGGTGGTCGCCAACGCCGGCATTGCACAGCGCAAGCCACTGCTCGAACTGACCGACGACGACATGCAGCGCGTGGTCGGGTTGAACCTGCTGGCCACCATGGCGCTGACCCAGGAAGCGGCGCGTTGCATGGTCGCGGCGGGTAGCGGCTCGATTGTGATCGTCAGTTCGGTCAACCAGGACCTGGTGATCCCGGAGCAGGCGCATTACTGCGCCTCCAAAGGCGGCTTGCGCCAGTGGGGCCGGGCATTGGCCGCCAGCCTGGGGCCATCGGGCGTGCGCGCCAACCTGCTGTGTCCGGGTGCAATAGATACGGCAATGAACCAGGGATATCTGGCCCAGTACCCCGAGCGCCGGCAGGCGGTGATTGCCCGCACGCCCTTGCGGCGTTTCGGCGAAGTCTCGGACCTGGGGCCGGCGGCAGTTTTTCTTGCCTGCGACGACGCGCGATTCGTCACCGGCACCAGCCTGGTGGTAGACGGTGGGCTGTCGGTTGGCTGATTGCGTACGTTGAATTTAACCAAGATAGGAACATGAGATGGATGCCACCGGCTTGGCGCCTTCGGGCGCAGCACGACGCAACGACTTCAAGCAGTTGCCGCTGCGCACCGCGCTTGCGACATTTGCGCTGCCGACCGAGGAGCGCCTGAAGTTCATCAAACAACTCGGTGTGGACGACGTGATCATCTGGGGCAACACCTTCCGAGCACCGTCGGCGCTGGCGCCCGGCGCGGCTAGCGGCCCGCCGGAGCTGACCTTCAAGGAACTGGTGTCGTTGCGCAACCGCATCGAATCCTACGGACTACGCTTCTTCGCGATCGAGAACGTGCCGCTGAGCTTTTACGACAAGATCATCCTGGGCCTGCCGGGCAAGGAAGCGCAGATGGACCACATGAAGAACACCGTGCGCGCGATGGGCCGGGTAGGTATTCCGATCCTGGGCTACAACTGGATAGTCAGCGGCGTCTGGCGTACTTCATTCAGTTATGAATTGCGCGGGGGTGCCAAGGGAACCGGCTTTGACATGCGCGACGCGATTGGTGTGCCTGACACCCACGGACGGGACTTCTCGGAACAGGAAATCTGGGACAACTATGCCTGGTTCCTTGACGAAATCCTGCCGGTAGCCGAAGCCGAAGGCGTCAGCCTTGCGTTGCACCCGAACGATCCGCCGGTGGAAAAGATCGGCGGCTTTCCGTTCCTGTTTCGCGACCTTGAGACCTTCAAGAAAGGCATGGAGTTGCACCCGAGCCCGAACCACGGCTTGATCTATTGCCTGGGCAACTGGACTGAAATGGGAGCGCCGCTGGTCGAGACCATCAAATACTGGGGCGAGCAGAAAAAGCTGTTCTATGTGCACTTCCAGGCCGTGACCGGCAAGGTGCCGGTATTCCACGAGACCTTTATCGACACCGCCGATTACGATGCGTATGAGATCCTGCGTGCGTTCAACGACGCGGGATGCACCGGCGTCATGATTCCCGGCCACGTACCACAGACCGAGGGCGACGTCGAGTGGCGCACACCGGAATCGTCGCAGTACACACCCTACAACCACCCGATGGGTGGCTACCGGGCGCGGGCCTACACGATAGGCTACCTCAAGGGTATGCTGCACGCGGTACGCGCCAGCAAGACCGCCGCCTGAGCAGATTGCGATGGCCGAGTTACGCGGAACTACCTGGGCCCACACACGGGCGATTGCGCCGCTGGCGGCCGCAAGCCAGTGGTTTGTCGACATCCATGGAGGCTCACCCGCAGCGTGGTCAACGCATTCTGCGCGCCAATTCGGCGAAGGTCCGCTGGAGGAATTGGCCGCCGCATTCGACCTGGTGTGTTTTGACCATCCGCATGTCGGGCATATCGCCCACAGCCGAGTCTTTCTGCCGCTGGAAGACCACCTGTCGCAGGCCGATCTGTTGGAGCGTCGGCACGCCAGCACCGGGCATTCTTTCGCCAGTTATGCCTCCGATGGCCACCAGTGGGGCATCCCGATCGACGCCGCAGGCACCATGGCTGCCTGGCACCCGGCGAGGCTGCAGGCAAAGTCGCTGGAGGTGCCAGCTTCCTGGGACCAGTTATTGCGTTTGGCTTCTGAAAACCCGGGCTTGGTGGTGCAGCCGTTTTCGAGGATGACCACGACGGCGCTTTTCTTCGCGATGTCGGCCAGCCTTTGCAACCGGGGTCCGCAGCGTTTGGACGGAGCGAACTTTGGCGAGTGCCTGGAACGCCTTGCCCAGTTGTTTGAACTCACCCACGGTGGACACGGGTTCAAGCTCGGCAGCATCGATGTCTTGAAGCTCGTCATGCAGCGCGAGAGCAATATTGCATTTGTCCCGTTTGCCTATCCTTATTCGTGTTTCGCGCGCACCGATCTGCTCGCGCCGGCCCTGCGATTCGGGCCACACCCGAAGTTGTCCGGTGCGCTTGCCTGGAATGGTGTGCTCGGCGGCGCCGGCATTGCGGTGTCGGCCAGCTCGGCACAGGCAGCGCAGGCAATCGATCTGCTGCGCTGGCTGACTTCGGGCGAGTGCCAATCCACTTTCTTCGGGGCTTGCCTGGGTCAGCCGGCGGACCGGCGGGCCTGGACTTCCCCGATGCTCAATGCGACAACGCAGGACTTCTATTCCAACGGGCTGGCGCTGATGGACGCCGCCTGGTTGCGCCCAACCGATGTGGCATTCCATGCCATCCAAAGTCGGCTTGCCGACGAACTGCACGCCTACCTTCAATCGCAGTCCTCTCGGCACGAGGCCTGCAGAAACATCAGCGGCCTCCTGGCCCGATACAACGGCTGACGGCAATTGCGTTTCAAGGACTCCGCATGCCGCGCCTACAAGCTGCTGTTGCCTTCATCTACTACCAACCCAAAGGATC
>JANOCN010000618.1:0-4264 GCA_031412185.1 Betaproteobacteria bacterium
GGACACTGCAACTCATGCCGCACCCAATTTTTTGGCCGTCGAACGCCGTCATACCCAGCGGACCTGCTGGGAGCAACTTTCTGAAAGTGGCTGGCTAACTCCGGCCTTATCAGCCTTTAGTTTGCGGAGCAGGTTGGGACAATGGCGGTATCCCAACTGCATGAGTGCCATGGAATCCAACAGCCAGGACCGCAACCTTCCCGCCTCCGAACGCAAGCTGCAAAAAGCTGCGCAGGACGGGCAGGTCACGCGTTCACGCGACCTGTCGCACCTGGCGGTGCTGGGCACGGGTGCGCTGGCGCTGATGGGTCTTGCGCCGTTCATGTTCGACCGGCTCAAACTGCAACTGGCACGCCAGCTGTCGTTCGATGCGGTGACGGTGGTTAACCCCCAGACCATGCTCGACCGGCTGCAGGATATGGTGGGGATCGGACTGATCGGCTGCACCGTGTTCGCCGGTCTGGTGATGGCCTCTGTGGTACTAAGTTCGGTCGCAGTGGGGGGCTGGATCAGCAGCCTCAAGCCCGTGATGCCGGATCTGACCCGTCTTGACCCGTTCAAGGGGTTCGGCCGCATGTTCACCAAAGACAAACTGGCAGAGGTTGCCAAGATGCTGGTCATCGTAAGTGTGCTGATTACCGTGGGTGGGCTGTACATGCACTCCACGTCGCAGTTTGTCGCCGGGCTCACCATGCAGCCTTCGGTGGCGGCGATTTCCCACCTCAACGAGTGGCTCGTCACCGGCATGGGCCTGCTCCTGATAGTGATTGTGGTGGTGGCGGCAATCGATGTGCCGCTGCAGAAATTCCTGCACAAATCGCGGCTCAAGATGTCGCACGACGAGTTCCGGCAGGAGAACAAGGAAACCGACGGCAACCCGATGCTCAAAGGCAAACAGCGTGCGCGCCAGCGCGAACTGTCACAGCGCAACAGCATCTCTGCCGTGCCGCGGGCGGATTTTGTAGTGATGAACCCGACCCACTTTGCGGTCGCCATCCGGTACGACGAAGCCAGTATGCGCGCGCCGCAGGTGATCTCACGTGGTGCCGACCTGCTGGCGCTCAGGATCCGCGATGTAGCGCGCAGCCATGCCATTCCGGTACTGCAGTCGCCGGTGCTGGCGCGCGCGCTGTATGCCCACGCCGAATTGGGCCAGGACATACCGTCCGGCCTGTACACCGCAGTGGCGCAGGTGCTGGCTTATGTGTACCGGCTCAAGGCTGCCATGCGTGGCGAAGCCGACATGCCGGATGCACCTCCCAGCCCCGACGTGCCAGCAGAGCTTGATCCGCTGGCGCGCGTGCAGGCAGACCAAGCGCTGCTGGCCCACGCATGAACGATTTTTTCAAACCACTGAAACGCTGGGCGGGTTCGAACGCGTCCTTTGTTCAGGGCGCAGCGGCACCCATGCTGGTGGTGGCGATCCTGTCGATGATGGTTCTGCCACTGCCGCCGATACTGCTCGACGTGTTCTTCACGATCAACATCGCAGTAGCGCTGATGGTCATGATGGTCGCGGCTTACATGCTGCGCCCGCTCGACTTTGCCGCGTTTCCGGCGGTACTGCTGTTGACCACCCTGATGCGGCTGTCGCTGAACGTGGCCTCCACACGGGTGGTCCTGCTCGAAGGCCATACCGGCCCAGGCGCCGCAGGCAGCGTGATCGAGGCATTTGGTCACTTCCTGATCGGCGGCAACTTTGCGGTCGGGCTGATCGTGTTCTCGATCCTGGTGGTGATCAACTTCATTGTGGTCACCAAAGGCGCCGAGCGTATTGCCGAGGTATCGGCGCGTTTTGCGCTGGACGCCATGCCCGGCAAACAGATGGCGGTAGACGCCGACCTGAACGCCGGCACCATCGACGAAAAAGAGGCCAAGCGCCGACGCGCCGAAGTAGCCGAAGAGGCGGATTTTTTCGGCTCCATGGACGGCGCGTCCAAGTTTGTCCGGGGCGACGCGGTGGCGGGCATCCTGATCCTTCTGATCAACATTTTTGGGGGCTTCACCATCGGGGTGCTGCAACACGGCCTGAGCGCATCGCAGGCGGCCAATACCTACATCCTGCTGGCCGTCGGCGACGCGCTGGTAGCACAGGTGCCCGGCCTGCTGATTTCGGTGGCCGCCGCCATGGTGGTGTCGCGAGTCGGCAAGGAACACGACCTGGGCCGACAGATCATGCACCAGATGTTCTTGTCACCCCGTGTGCTTGGCATAGTCGCCACCATCATTGGGGTTCTGGGCTTGATTCCGGGCATGCCGCACCTGGTGTTCCTGTCGGTCGCTGCGGTAATCGGTTACGGTGCCTGGGTACTGGCCCACCGGCCACCACCTTCCGAGGAATCATCGTTGGTCGCGACAGCTGCGCCGGCCGATGGTGAAGCAAGCTGGGACGACCTGCAGCCGGTAGACCAGCTCGGGCTGGAGCTGGGTTACCGCCTGATCGCCCTGGTTGACAAAAACCGGCAGGGCGACCTGCTGAACCGCATCAAAGGGGTGCGCCGCAAGTTTGCCCAGGAGGTCGGTTTCCTCCCACCAGCCGTGCATGTGCGCGACAACCTGGAGCTCAAGCCCAGCGGCTACCGCATCACCCTGCGCGGTGTCGTGGCGGGCGAAGGCGAGGCCTATCCAGGCATGCACCTGGCAATCAACCCTGGCGGTATCACCACTGCGCTCATCGGCACGCCCACCACCGACCCGGCCTTTGGCCTGCCGGCCCACTGGATCGACGACCGTCAAAAAGAAACTGCCCAATTGGCCGGGTTTACGGTTGTTGATTCCGAGACCGTGATGGCCACACATTTGTCACACTTGATGCAGGTGCAGGCGTCACGGCTGCTCAGCCGTACCGAGACCCAGCAATTGGTTGACCACGTTGGCAAGCTGGCACCCAAACTGATTGAGGAAGTTGTGCCGAAGATGGTCTCCATCGCTACGTTCCAGAAGGTGCTGCAGCTGTTGCTCGACGAATCGGTGCACATACGCGACATCCGCACGATTGTGGAGTCGCTGGCCGAACACGCAGTCAACACGACCGACCCGGTCGAGCTTGCAAAACGCATCCGCGTCGCCCTGTCACCCGCCATCGTGCAGCAGATTTATGGCCCCACGCGCGAGCTGCAGGTGATCGCCATCGACCCGGCGCTGGAACGCCTGCTGGTGCAGGCGCTGGGCGGTGCCAGCGGGCCGGCGCTGGACCCGGGGGTAGCCGACATGTTCACCCGCTCAGCCGCAGAAACCGCGCAGCGGCAGGAAGAACTCGGCGTGCCGCCCTGCCTGCTGGTGCCGGACCAGATCCGCAGTGCGATTTCGCGGCTGGTGCGACGCGTCGCGCCTCGGCTGCAGGTCCTGGCGCACAGTGAAATTCCGGAAACCCACACGATCCGTATCGGACCTATTCTTCGAGGTGCTGCAGCATGAACATTCAACGATTTACCGGCGCTACTTCGCGCGAGGCACTGGCCAAGGCGCGGTTGGCATTTGGCGAAGGGACGCTGATCCTGTCCAATCGCCCCACGGCCCTGGGCGTCGAAGTGATGGCGACCGCCGAAGACAGTTTGTCGCCACTAGACCAGCGTTCCCGTGCGGCAGTGCCGGCTGCGGGCAAGCCGCCCCAGCGCAATGTGCCAGTGCTGACTGCGGCGGTGGCACCGCCCAACGCGAATCAGCAAGTGATGGACGACACGGCGCAGCTCGCCATGAGCACCCTGTCGTTTCAGGACTACGTGCGCGAGCGCATGCTGCGCCGCCGCCAGACCGAGACACCGGCGCGCAGCGACGAAGCCCCGGCACGTGAAGCGTCGCCTGCTGCCGAGCAGCGCCCCGCCGCAGCAACAGCCCGCTTGGCCGCAGCAGCACCAGCCCGTGCGCCGGCGTCGGCCGCCGCAACACTTGCGGCCCCGCTGGCAACCACGCAAGAGCGGGAAACCACCATGGGGCCACGCAGCATCGTCGATGAGCTGCAGTCCATGCGCGATCTGATTGAAAACCGCTTCAACACCTTTGCCTGGCTGGGGCAGGCGCGCCAGCACCCGATCCAGTCCAATCTGATGCTCAAACTCATGCGCGCAGGCTACTCGCCGGCAATGGCGCGGGCGGTATTGGAGCGTATGCCCGATGCACTCACCGCACCGGAGTCCATGCAATGGATGGTCGAAGCACTGGAGCGCAATCTCAAGACCGGCGCGACCGGCAAAGCCATCCATGACGAACTGGCTACGTATGCACTGGTCGGTGCCACCGGAGTAGGCAAGACCACCACCGCCGC
>JANOCN010000619.1:0-1979 GCA_031412185.1 Betaproteobacteria bacterium
CGCGGCCTTCTCCTTGATGGCCAGTTGAATGACACTGGGGCGCGGCGAGGTGGATGATGTGCTCATGGGCTAAAAGTCACTGCCCCGAGTTTAGGACGCTTTTTGCCTGACTCATCAAGGCTTCTTGCATCAGCCCCGCACTAAAGGGGTGCTCCATGGTCTTCATCGCCTGCGCGAGGTCGCGTCCCCATTGGCTCAAAACAACGAGCGACGCGGGTGCCGGGAGATCTGCAGCGAGAAAAAATCGGGGCACAGCACCTTGTTGCACCACTTGCAAGTCGTGACACAACTTGTGCATGGCGTCGAGCATGTCCGGTATCGTCCAATCCTGCAGCAGCACATCGCCACGTTGCAAGGCTTTGGGCAACCGCGCCCAGCCTGCAGCGTCACGCGCACTCTGGGCGAGCTGCAAAGCGGTGTCTGGGCGGCCACCGGTGGCACGCAACCATGCAGGCACCGTGGTGCCATCGACCCCCTGAGAAACCAACCACCGCATGGCTGTGTCGGGCGCTGGCCAAGCCATCGCGTGACCTAGGCAACGGCTACGGATGGTGGGAAGCAACTGGTGGGCGGCTTCGCTCGCCAGCACAAACCTGACGTCACCGGCAGGCTCCTCCAGCGTCTTCAGGAGGGCATTCGCGCTGACGTGGTTCATCCGTTCGGCAGGAAACACCAGCACCGCCTTGCCGCGCCCCAGGGCGCTTGTACGTTGCGAGAATTCCACTGCCTCGCGCATGGCCTCTACCCGGATCTCTTTGCTGGGTTTGCGCTTCTTGTCATCTAGTTCGGACTGCGCCTTTTCACCCAGTGGCCAGGCGAGCGCCAATTGTGTTGTCTCGGGCATCAAGACAAACAGGTCTGCGTGGCTGCGAACTTCAATGGCATGGCAACTCACGCAGTTTCCACAAGCACCCTGGGGAGTGGGCCGCTCGCACAACCAGGCGCTGACCAGCTCCATGGCCAGGCTGTATTGACCCAGGCCAGATGGCCCATGCAGCAACCAGGCATGCCCGCGCTGGGCCAGTAACTGGGTAGTCTGGATAGCAATCCACGGCGCAATGCCGCTTTGGAAACTCACGCCAGCCAGCCCCTGTTGCGCGTGGCGCGTTCCACGTCACGCCATACCGCTGCGCGGTCCTGACCGGCCTGGATGTGCACGAAGCGGTCGGCAAACGCGGCCGCCCGCAATGCGTAGGCGTGCCGCACCCTGGCAAAGAACGCCACATTTTGGGCTTCGAACTTGTCAGGCGCACGCGCATCTGCCAGTCGCGCTGCAGCGTCGGACGGCGGCAGGTCGAACCACAACGTAAGGTCGGGTTGCCGCATGGTCTGCGCATCGCCCCCAGGGCCACCCTGCACCCAGCGCTCGAGTGTTGTCAAAACCGCGACATCCAGGCCCTGGCCACCTCCCTGGTAGGCAAAACTCGAGTCGGTGAAGCGGTCGCACAGAACCACCCCGCCACTGCGCAGAGCCGGCTCGATGACCTTCACCAGGTGGTCTCGTCTGGCAGCAAACACCAGCAGTGCTTCTGTCAGCGCGTCCATTGGGTCATTCAAGACCACCACACGCAGTTTTTCTGCCAGCGCAGTTCCACCCGGTTCGCGCGTTACCGTCACCGAACGGCCCTGGGTTCGGAACAACGACGCCAGCGAGTCCATGTGGGTGGACTTGCCAGCCCCATCTATGCCTTCGAAACTGATGAATACTCCGCCGCTGCCCATGGTGTTACTGCCTGCGCTGGTACTTGTTGACGGCTCGATTGTGCTCTTCAAGGCTGTCGCTGAACTGGCTGCTGCCGTCTCCCCGCGCCACAAAATAGAGCGCTGTGGTGCGCGCTGGGGCCACGGCGGACAACAGGGCATCTTTCCCGGGCATGGCAATCGGCGTGGGCGGCAGGCCGGTCCGCATGTAGGTGTTCCACGGGGTGTCTGTCTGCAGATCTTTTTTTCGCAGATTGCCGTCAAACCTTGATCCCATT
>JANOCN010000620.1:0-7856 GCA_031412185.1 Betaproteobacteria bacterium
CAAAGCTGGGCCGATGGCGAGTGGTTTACCAGCCGGCCTGAGGTGCCCCAAAGCATTACCGTCAGCATTTTCAAGGTGGCCGGTGAAATCAACACCGACGACCTGTCGCCGGCGCCGGATGCGTGGAGCCGTCCCGATATCCCGCTGCATGCGTTGGCGATGCACAAGAATCCACGCGCCGGTTTGACGCCCGAGCAGGATGGCAAACGCGGGCCAGTCAAGTTCATTCAGGATCTGCGTGCCCGTGGGCACCTGGTGGCGTACGCCGGCGACGTAGTGGGCACCGGGTCAAGCCGCAAGTCGGCCACCAACTCGGTTTTGTGGTTCACCGGAGAAGACATTCCGTTCGTGCCCAACAAGCGTTTTGGAGGCGTTTGCCTGGGAACCAAAATTGCCCCCATCTTCTACAACACGATGGAGGATTCCGGCGCGTTGCCGATAGAACTGGACGTGGGCCAGATGCAGATGGGTGATGTGGTCGAGTTGCGCCCGTACGATGGGAAAGCGTTGAAGGACGGCAAAGTGATTGCCGAATTCAAACTCAAGAGCGATGTTTTGCTGGACGAAGTGCGGGCCGGCGGGCGTATTCCACTCATCATCGGTCGCGGCCTCACCGCCAAGGCGCGTGAAGCCCTGGGTTTGCCGACAAGCAAGTTGTTCCGTTTGCCGCAAAATCCTGCCGATACACACACCGGGTTCACCTTGGCGCAGAAAATCGTGGGCCGCGCTGTCGGTTTGCCCGAGGGCCAGGGCGTACGGCCCGATACCTATTGCGAGCCGCGAATGACGTCGGTGGGTTCACAGGACACCACCGGCCCGATGACGCGCGACGAACTCAAGGACCTGGCCTGTCTGGGCTTCAGCTCCGACCTGGTGATGCAGTCGTTCTGCCATACGGCGGCTTATCCCAAGCCGGTAGACGTGAAGATGCACCATGAGTTGCCGGACTTCATCAGCACGCGTGGCGGTATCAGCCTTCGTCCGGGCGACGGCATCATCCATAGCTGGCTCAACCGCATGTTGTTGCCCGATACCGTGGGCACCGGTGGTGACAGCCACACCCGGTTCCCGATTGGCATCAGTTTCCCGGCCGGTTCGGGCCTGGTGGCGTTTGGTGCTGCTACCGGCGTGATGCCGCTTGATATGCCCGAGAGTGTGCTGGTACGTTTCAAGGGACAGATGGAGCCGGGAGTGACATTGCGCGACCTGGTCAACGCCATTCCGCTGTATGCCATCAAGGCTGGTCTTCTGACGGTTGCCAAACAGGGCAAAAAGAACATTTTCTCGGGCAGGATTCTGGAAATTGAAGGTCTTCCTGATCTCAAGGTCGAGCAGGCATTTGAGCTGAGCGACGCCTCGGCGGAACGTTCTGCAGCCGGCTGTACCGTGCATCTGGACAAAGCGCCGATCATCGAATACATCACCAGCAATATCACCATGCTCAAGTGGATGATTGCCAGTGGTTATTCGGACGTGCGTACGATCCAGCGCCGAATCCAGGCCATGGAGGCATGGCTTTCCAATCCGGTATTGCTCAAAGCCGATCCTGACGCGCAATATGCGGCTGTGATCGAGATCGACCTTGCCGACATCCATGAGCCCATCGTAGCGTGCCCGAATGACCCGGACGACGTCAAAACGCTCAGCGATGTGGCTGGCTCCAGGATAGATGAAGTGTTCATTGGCAGCTGTATGACCAATATCGGGCATTTTCGCGCTGCGTCCAAACTGCTCGAGAACAAGCGCGATATTCCGGTCAAGTTGTGGATGGCGCCGCCGACCAAGATGGATGCCAAGCAGCTCAGTGACGAGGGCCACTACGGCGTGCTGGGGTCGGCCGGCGCACGTATGGAAATGCCGGGCTGCAGCCTGTGTATGGGGAACCAGGCGCAGGTGAAGGAGGGAGCGACTGTTTTCAGTACTTCGACCCGCAATTTCCCGAATCGCCTTGGCAAGAATGCGAACGTTTACCTGGGCTCTGCGGAACTTGCGGCAATTTGTTCGAAGCTCGGTCGAATCCCGACCAAGGATGAATACATGGCCGACATGGGTGTGCTCACTGCGGCCAGCAGCGATGTCTACAAATATTTGAACTTCGACAGAATCGCCGAATTTACGGACGCAGCAGCGTCTGTCAAGCAAAGTACGCCTGCCTGAACAGTCGCCGCTCACCATCTATGGGACAGCGCCTGACCGAACTTAAGTCGGTGCACGGGTTTTGCGCGGAAACGGGAGGGGCAATCAAACTCTTCACTGCAACCATGCTTGGCATCCCGGTGTCCACCACACACACCATTACCGGAGCCATCGTGGGGGTGGGCGCAACGCAACGCGCCAGTGCCGTGCGCTGGTACTCGAAGTAGTGCTGGAAGCTGAAGGCAAGCGAAGATATCAGGGCGGTGGTACCCACTAGTAGCGACAAAATGACAGCGCCAATGGTCAGCCAGCTGGTATTGCCAGAAGCGGCTGCGGCGTCGGCAGACGGGTTGTACCGGGCGTTCCACTTGGGCGGCGCAGTCAATCCATAAACAATCGCGGTCAACGCGCAGCCGGCAATGGTGAAGCCAAGCAACGGGATCAGCAGCCAGCTGAACCGATCGTCGAGCCCCAGTTGTTGCATCCTCATTACCCCGTAGATCCCCAGCACACTGGGAACAGGCAATATCCAACCCAGCCGGTCACGCATCCCGTACAGGTAAAAACGGTGCAGTCCGAGCGGGCCACCGACAAGAGCCAGCCAGGCAGCCAGCGTTTTATGGCGCGTCACGGTCCAGGGTCCGGTCCGGTGGAGTCCCCCAATCCGAGGGCACGCTCCATCAGCACCACATCCAGCCACTGGCCGAACTTCCAGCCGCAGGACTTCAATACGCCGACATCGGAGAAGCCAGCTGTGCGGTGCACGCCGATCGACGCTGCGTTGCGCGAGTCGCCAATTACGGCAATCAGTTTGCGGACTCCTGCAGATTGGGCGCGCACGAGCAGTTCTGCCATCAGCACCCGCCCCAGCCCCGCTCCCTGCGCCTGGGGCGCTAGATAGATCGAGTTTTCGGCGGAGAACCGGTAGGCCGGCCGTGGCCTGAACCGGGTGCAGTAGGCGAAGCCGACGATATCTTCCCCGCGCTGCAGAACCAGATAAGGCAGCCCGTTAGCAAGCACATCGGCCCGGCGGCTAGCCATCTCAGCCGCAAGCGGAGGCTCCAGTTCGAACGTGCCGGTTCCATGTAGCACCTCGCGTGCATAGATGGCTGTGATGGCTGGGATATCGCTGTCGCGGCTCGGTCGGACTATGGGCATGAAGGTATTCCCGATATACTCGAAGGCTTTTCAGCGTGTTGCTGGCCGGGTGGTCAAGTTACGTGTCTCAGCGCTGAAATACTGGCTTATAGCAATTTCTGCTACCCCCGAAGGATAAATCATGGTCGTCATCCGACTCGCCCGTGGCGGCGCTAAAGCACGCCCGTTTTTCAATATTGTTGTGGCCGACAAACGTACCCGGCGCGATGGCCGGTTCATCGAGCGCATCGGCTTTTACAACCCGATTGCCACTGCCAACGAAGAAAGTATCCGTATCGCACTGGATCGCATGACCTACTGGAAAGGCGTTGGCGCCCAGGCATCTCCCACAGTTGAGCGGCTGATAGAACAAGCGGCCAAGAAGTCGGTCTGAGTAGGCTGATGTCCGGGCATACCACTGTGCCTGGACCAGCGCCCGTTAGTCCGATGCTGACGCAACTCGACGTTGTCGAGCTTGCGCCCGATGCGGTCGAAGTAGGGCGGATCGCCGACGCATGGGGCATCAAGGGCTGGTTCAAGGTACTGCCCTACAGTGCCAGCCCCGAAGCGCTGTTTTCTTCCAGGCAATGGTTTCTGTTGCCGGCAGAAAAGGGCGCGAATACGTTCACCGGCGCCCGTAAGTTGCGCATCAAAGAGGCCAAAGACCATTCTGGTGTGGTAGTTGCCAATGCGCATGCTGTAGACGACCGGAGCGCGGCCGAGGCTCTGCGCGGTGCCCGGATATTCGTTCCGCGCTCAAGTTTTCCGAGCACTGGCATCGACGAGTATTACTGGGTTGACCTGATTGGACTGGAGGTGGTCAACCGCGAAGGCGTGGCCTTGGGGCATGTCGCCGAGTTGTTGTCCACCGCCGCACAGACGGTGCTCGTAATCCGGTACGAGGTTGGCGGCAAGCCCGTGGAGCGCATGGTGCCATTCGTGTCTATCTATGTGGATGCGGTCGACCTGCTGGCCAGGCGCATTACGGTGGACTGGCAGGAAGAATACTGAGCGCGTCATGCGTTTCGACGTCATCACCTTGTTTCCCGAACTGTTCGGGCCCCTTTTGTCGAGTGGAATTACGCGGCGCGCATTCGAGTCCGGGCTGGTGGAGGTCCATTTCGCCAATCCGCGCGATTTTTCAACCGGAGGCTACCGCCGGGTGGATGACCGGACTTTTGGTGGCGGTCCTGGCATGGTAATGATGGCCGCGCCGCTGCAACAGTGTCTGCAGCATGTTCGGTCCCAGCGAACCCGGATGGCGCCAGTGGTGCTGTTTTCACCCATCGGCAAACGGCTCGATCAAGCGATGGTGCAGCGCTGGTCTCGCGGTGAGGGGGCTGTGCTGGTCTGTGGGCGCTACGAAGGAGTTGACCAGCGCTTTATCGACACCTGCGTGGACGAGCAGGTCAGCCTGGGCGACTTTGTGCTTTCCGGTGGCGAAATTGCTGCTATGGCCTTTCTCGATGCGGTCGCGCGGCTTCAGCCCGATGTATTAGGTGATGCGGCCAGCCACCAGCAAGACAGCTTTAACGAGGCCCTGGATGGTTTGCTTGACTGCCCCCACTACACCCGCCCGGAGCAATGGCAGGGCGTACCGGTTCCCGAAGTCCTGCTGTCGGGCCACCACGCCCACATCGTGCGTTGGCGGCGCGACCAGAGCCTTCTGTTGACGGCACGTCTTCGTCCCGACTTGATCGCACAAGCGCGTTTGCAGGGGCGCCTGAGTCCGCGCGATGAGGACTGCCTGGCGCACCAGCAGTGACCGCCGCATGTGTTCGCACTGGCCCGACCCGTTGTGCCGGTTTGTTATACTCGCCGACTTCCCGATCCTCTGTACGGCCGCCTCTTGCCCATGCTTGCAGGCTTTTTGTGTCATGTCGACACTGGCGCTTACAAGATCACATTAGGAAATCATGAACCTCATCCAGACCCTCGAGCAGGAAGAAATTGCCCGTCTCGGAAAGAAAATCCCCGTATTTGCGCCCGGCGACACGGTTGTCGTCAGCGTCAATGTCGTCGAAGGTACCCGCAAGCGGGTACAGGCCTACGAAGGGGTCGTTATTGCCAAGCGCAATCGTGGCCTCAACAGTGGTTTTATCGTTCGCAAAATCTCCAGCGGAGAAGGTGTCGAACGCACTTTCCAGACTTACAGCCCCTTGATCGCTGGAATCGAAGTCAAGCGTCGTGGCGATGTACGCCGTGCCAAACTTTATTACCTGCGCGACCGCAGCGGCAAGTCCGCTCGCATCAAGGAAAAGCTGTCGGCCCGCAAGGTAGCCGCCGAATAGACAGGTAGGGTCGGCGAGGCCGCAGGGGCCTTGCCCGGGTCGCTCTGGCTCGCGCCGGGGGCGGCCCTTTTTTTGTTGCGCCGCCCGGGAGTGCCGTGCCGAGATGTTGATTCCGTTGTCCAAACTGCTGAATTTTGATCCACGCGCGGTGCCCGCGATAACGCCGGATGCCCTTCTCCCGGCCATTACAGCGGCCAAGCTAAGTCCAGCGGCGTTACGGCATCGATTTCTGCTGTCTGCGGCCTGGCAACCCGAGGTGATCGTGGAGCCCAGACTCTCCGAGCGCGTTCCGGTAGCTGCTTCGGTGTTGGTGCCGATCGTCTTGCGTGAGCAACCTACCGTATTGCTGACTTTGCGCACCCAGCATATGACGTCGCATTCCGGCCAGATTGCATTCCCGGGAGGCAAACAAGACGCGGACGACGAGGATCTGCTGGCCACTGCCATGCGCGAGGCTTACGAGGAAGTCGGCCTTCCGCCGCAGTTTGTGCAGGTCCTCGGTACATTGCCGGTCTATCTGACCGGTACCGGCTTCAGCATCACACCGGTGGTCGCGCTAGTTGAACAGGGATTTCCGGTTGTGCGCAATGTGCACGAAGTGGATGAAGTGTTTGAGGTCCCGCTCGAGTTTCTGATGAATCCCGCCAACCACCGTCGGCATGCGCTCGAACTGGACGGTAACCGCCGCGAATGGCTGTCCATGCCATATCACGACGGTCAGACCGAGCGCTTTATCTGGGGGGCGACGGCCGGCATGTTGCGCGACCTCTATCGATTTCTGTCGGCCTGAGATTTCGTCCAACTGCTGGGCTGGTTCGTGCGCCGCCCGACGGTCGCAGCCTGCCTATATCATCACCCGATGAGTTTTGTTGCCATTCTCGTCGCGCTCTTGCTGGAGCAGGCGCGACCGCTTGCGCGCATCAATCCGATCCATGGAATATTGCGCAGCTGGGTTCGGTGGACTGCCCGCAACTTCGATGCCGGGCGTCCACAACATGGCCCCTTGGCCTGGAGCGTGGCGGTGCTTGCACCTTCCATTTCTGCTGCACTGGTTTACTGGGCGCTGCTAGAACTGGTTGGTTGGCCGGTGGCCATGTTGTGGAATATCGTCGTGCTCTACATCACCTTGGGTTTCCGACAATTCAGTCACCACTTCACCGAGATTCGCAATGCGCTGGAAGCCGGGGACGAAGAGTTGGCGAGCCGCTTGCTTGCCGACTGGAAGCAGCTTGAATCACCCAGCCGTACGAAGTCGGAGGTGGTGAGGGAAGTAATTGAATATTCGGTAATTGCTGCGCACCGCCACGTATTCGGCGTGCTTGCATGGTTTTCGGTCCTGTCTGTTTTCGGCCTGGGTCCGGCCGGCGCTGTTTTTTACCGCCTGGCCGAGTTTGTGCCGCGTTATCTGGCTCACAAACATCTGGAGTTGTTGCAGCCGGTAAGTGGCACGCTACAAGCAGTGGCAGCGAATAGCTGGCGCAGCATCGACTGGGTCCCGGCCCGCATCACCGCGATGGGTTTTGCAGTGGTTGGAAGTTTTGAAGAGGCTATCGAGAGCTGGCGCAACTATGAGCAAAACGGAGCGGTGGACAACGATGGCGTGATTCTTGCCGCTACGGGCGGCGCCATCGGCCTCGATCTCGGTAGCGCGGCTACCGCACGCGCAGCCGCGTCTGCGGCCGACACCGAACAAACGGCGGCGAGCCGACAGCGGCCCGAGGTCGGCCACCTGCGCACCGTGGTGGGTCTGGTGTGGCGCACGGTGGTTATGTGGATGATCTTGCTGGCGCTTCTGACGCTGGCGCGCTTGCTCGGATAACGCCCGTTGCTGGCCCCGCCAGGCTCCCGCGCCACAAAGCCTTTTTGGGTCGGGACCCGCGAACGACTTCCAGGCATCCACCGCCTGTAGTCAGTACTTTGGCTGCGATAGTTCTGCGAACAACTCGCCGTATATCCGGTAGCGGTCAGCGCTGATGCCGAGTTGGCGGTGTTCAGTGGAAACAGCTGCAATTACTGCGCATCCTGGCTCGTGCAAATGGGTGCAGTTGTAGAAGCGGCAATGCTCGGAATGGGCACTGATGTCCGGCATGTGCCGGGCCAGATGCATCGGGTCGATATGGTGCAGTCCGAACTCCTGAAACCCGGGCGAATCGATCAATGCAGTGGTCTTGGTGTTGTCGACCCAGTACCAGCTTGTGCTGGTGGTAGTGTGTTTCCCGGCCCGCAGCGCTTGGGATAACTCGCCAGTCTGGGCCGAAGCATCGGGTGCCAGCAGGTTGATCAGCGTGCTCT
>JANOCN010000621.1:0-4147 GCA_031412185.1 Betaproteobacteria bacterium
ATCGGCGCCCTGGCCGCGATCCTGTACGCCATCTACGACCCCTGGATCCGACAGCGCCTTGCCACACTGCGTGCCGACCTGACCGCCATCCAGGATCAGACAGAACGCCTGAGAACCCTGTTTCGCACCTATTGGCGCGACATCCCGGCGGAAAACAGCGGCTTCGCGAATAATGTCATTCAAGCCATTTCGACCGCCGAACCGGACGACCTGTATCGACCCGTTTTGCTGAAGTGGATGGAGGGTCAGCTTGGCGAAATGGTGCTTGAGGCACTGCCCGTCCGACGCAGGCATCTGGTCAGAAAAGCATCGATTTCGCATTTGATGGTAATGGCCTTCGACGGTTTTATCCTGTACCACCACATCGATCCGGGCCGACCATGCGACGACCAAACCATTGACCTGATGTGCGGCTTGTTGTTGGGTGACAGCTTCGCGCCTGGCTGAACTTGCGCGCACTCTGGTTCATATGGGCACTTTTTGCCGCAAGGGTTTTCAGCCGCTCGATTGGCTACAGTTGCCAAATTCCTTTCACGGAGTAAACCATGAGCCGATTCAAAGCTTCCATAACGGCGCTGCTGTTGATCATTGGTGTCGCGCCACTCGCGCAGGCCCAAACGACTTCGACCGGGGCGGCACTGGCCTATCCAAACAAACCGATGCGCATCGTTGTGCCCTATCCGGCCGGCGGCGGCATCGACATCATCTCGCGCGTCATTGGCGAGCGCCTGACCCAACGTCTTGGACAGCCGGTGCTGGTCGACAACCGGCCTGGAGGCGGCACCATTCTGGCCGCCGAGCTGGTGGCCCGGGCCGCGCCAGACGGCCACACGCTGATGATCACCACCGACTCGACTATCACCATCAACCAGCACCTGTACGCCAAGCTGCCCTACGACCCGGTGCGGGACTTTACGCCCGTGATCCAATTGGTGCTGCTGAACCAGTTGCTGCTGGCAAACCCAGCGGTCCCAGCCAACACCCTGAAGGAGCTGATTGCTTACGCCAAGGCCAATCCCGGTAAGCTCAACTATGCCTCCTACGGCAACGGTAGCCAGCCGCACCTGGCCATGGAGATGCTAAAGAGCCAGGCCGGTATCGACGTGGTGCACGTTCCTTACAAAGGCATTCCGCAGGCGGTACCGGCGGCACTGGCGGGTGAAGTGCAGCTCACGTTCTCAGGCGCTGCCTCGTCCCAGGCGCATATCAAAGCCGGTCGGCTCAAGGCGCTGGCGGTTGGCGGCAAAACGCGGCTGGCGCTATTGCCGGAGGTGCCGACTTTCACTGAGTCCGGCTTCCCGGACGTCCCCTCGAATGCATGGTTCGGAGTGTTTGTGCCGGCAGCCACGCCGCGTGAGATCGTCATGAAGCTGCACGCCGAGCTGACGCGCATTTTGAGAGAGCCGGATTTTATGGACAAGGAGATCACGGCCAAGGGTTATGAGCTCGTTGCCAGCACGCCGGAGGAGTTCGCGGCCTTTCTGATCGCCGACAGCGCGCGTAATGCCCGTGCCGTCAAGATCTCGGGCGCCAAGGCGGAGTAGCCATGGCCCCGGCCAACGTCTGGCGGGACTACGACCAAGCCGGTCTTGACCGTCAATACAACAGCCGCGGCACGGTTCCTGACGTCGGCGTCTACCTGCGGGAGTACGCCGCGCGCACGCGTAACGCCAAGGCAAACTTGGCCTGCGTTGAAAACCTGCGTTATGGTGCTGGCGCTGATGAGCTGCTGGACATCTACCCGGCAGCAAAGTCCGGCGCTGCGGTGCTGGTTTTTCTGCACGGTGGCGACTGGCGCAACTTGTCGAAGGAGGACGCTGGCTTCGCGGCGCCTGCCTTCGTGGCCGCGGGTGCCATGTTCGTGGCGGTCGACTTCAGCCTGTTGCCAGCGACCACGCTGCCCGCGATGGGCGCTCAGGTGCGCCGCGCGCTGTTGTGGCTGTGGAAAAACGTCGCGGCACATGGCGGCGATCCAGAGCGCATGCACATTGCCGGCCATTCTTCGGGAGCAAACCTGGTGGGGCAGTTATTGATGACTGACTGGTCGAGCGCCTTCGGCGCGCCGGTGGATCTCATCAAAAGCGCGGTTGTTATCAGCGGACTGGGTGACCTCGAGCCGGTGCGCCTGTCGTTTCGCAACCAGAACCTCAAGCTGTCGGCAAGCGTTGTGGCGCAGGCTTCGTTGTTGCGGCGCATGCCGGGCACGCATTGTCCGATGCTGGTGGCGGTGGGCGAGCATGAGACCGATGACTACCGGCGTCAGAGTCGCGAGGTGGCCGAATACTGGCGCGGCCTGGGAAACGCGGCCGACCTGTTTGAATTGAAGGGCAGCAACCACTTCGATGCAGTACTCGAATGGGCCGATTCCAGCAGTGACGTTTTCCGCGCCAGTCGCGCCCTGTTGCGGTTGTAGCTTATGAAGGGCATGTTTTTCTCAAGTTGGGTCTGCCACGTGATGTTGCGCTGGTCAGCCAGCTGCTCACACGCCGCGCGTTTTCGGCTCGGGCGGTGGTGCGCATGAAGGGACCGCTGGTCTGGCTGGACCTGGACCAAGCCGAACTCGATGCGGCCTACGACCAAAGCAGGTATGCCCCGAACGTTCAGCAGATCATCCAGCGCTGCGCGACCAACAGTGATGCCATGCGTTCGCGGATCGGTGCGCCGCGGCGTTTTTTTTATGGCCCCGCGCCAGGTGAAGTGCTCGACGCTTACGCGACCAAGAGCCCCAATGCGCCGATTCACGTTTTTCTCCACGGCGGTGCGTGGCGCGGGGGCTTGCCAAGGACTACGGCTTCCCGGCTGAAATGTTCGTTCACGCTGGTGCGCATTTCGTGGTGCCCGACTTCGCGTGGGTTCAGGATGCAGGCGGTAGCCTTGAACCGATAGCCCAACAGGTTCGCCGCGCGGTAGCTTGGGTTTATTGCAACGCGCAAGAATTGGGCGGTGATCAGAACCGTATCTACCTCTCGGGTCACTCTTCGGGCGCTCATCTGGCGGGGGTTGTGCTTACCACGGACTGGCCCAAACAGTTCAATCTGCCCGCCGATCTGGTGAAAGGCGCTTTGTGCTGCAGTGGCATTTTCGATCTGACGCCGGTTGCCCTTTCCGCGCGCAGCAGTTACGTAAAATTTAGCGATGAGAGCGTGCAGGCACTGAGCCCTCAGCGCCACCTGGGTCATCTGAACGCTCCCGTGATCGTAGCTTGTGGAACACATGAGACACCTGAGTTCCAGCGTCAGTCGCGTGACTTTTCCGCCGCCGTGCAGAACGTGGGCAAGCGCGCCCAGCTTCTGATTGCCGACGGTTACAACCATTTCGAGATTGTCGAAACGCTCGCCAATCCCTATGGCTTGCTGGGTCGCGCAGCTCTGAAGCAAATGAGTTTGGGGAAGAACGACTGAAGCCGGAATTCTTACGCAAAGTCGTAACACGCCTTCAGCTCGCGCGGTGCGGTGGCCAGCGCGGCGTCGGCTTCGCCGACCTTCTGCGCCACGGATGCTAAAAATCCACTAACGACGTTGACATTTGGTATGAACGTCTGAGACCGTCTCGACATTTGGGAGTACATCGCCGCTGACAATCCGATCGCGGCGTCCTGGATGGACGCGCTTTTCAGCGACGTGGCAGCCAGACTGAGCGGTGCGGCGGTTCGCCGCCACGTCCGCCACCGCGGCCACGGAGGTCCTGGCGTTGCCGTAGCGCAGGTAGGTGACGCCTTTTCCACGTGGCGCGTGTTGACCTTGATGGCCGGCAGCGCGTAGCCGATGCCCGAGTTCGGGAACAGGAAGCCGACCCAGTTGCCCGGCTTCGGCAGGCCGGTCTCGGTCGCGGCCAGCAACGGGAAGTCGAGTGGCTTAAAGGCCACGATATGGTTCAGCGCAATCCAGAAGTCGCCGGTCCAGGCCAGCACGTTGCCCTGTTCGTCCAACCCGGCCTCGAAGTCCATGCTGCGGACGCGCGCCACAGCACAAGAGGGGCCGGCCGATGCGTGCGTCTGCACGGTATCGAAGTGGTGGTTGCGGGCAGTGCGCAGGAAGCCGTCAGCGGTGCGGACGTGGTGTGCACGGTTTCCTCGTCGCGCGCGCCGATTCTGTTCGGTGCCTGGCTGGAGCCGGGCCAACATGTGAATCTGGTGGGTGCCAGTGTC
>JANOCN010000622.1:0-1777 GCA_031412185.1 Betaproteobacteria bacterium
CGGTCGGAAAAACGCCGTCTTCGTAGAGACGCACCTTGCCGGTGGTCTCACCTTCGCGCAGTGGCCACTGCTGCGGCGCCGCTTCCAGCATGGCGTAACTCATGCCGGTGATGTCGAGATCGCGCCCGCGAGTCGATTCACGGTGTTCGTTCCAGATGTTTTCCACAGCGGCGGCCACATCGCCCGTGGACCACGGAAACAGCGTGCTGATTTTTTGCACGGGTAGCAATTTTTCCAGCCGCTGCGCAAAAGCCACCGCGATCGCCCAGTCGTGGCGGGTTTCACCGGGTGCCGCTACCGCTGGCCGCACGCGGCTGATGCGGCGCTCGCTGTTGGTCACGGTGCCGGTTTTTTCACCCCACGTGGTGGCCGGCAGCAGCAGGTCGGCATAGTCGCAGGTGGACGGCGTGCCAAACGCCTCTTGCACCACCACCAGTTCAGCGCGTTCCAGCGCGCGACGCACCGTGGCCTGGTCCGGCATGGACTGAGCCGGGTTGGTGCAGGCAATCCACAAGGCCTTGATCTCGCCGTCAGCTGCCGCCTGAAACATTTCCACCGCCGTCTTGCCGGGCTTCTCGGGCACCGACGGCACGCCCCACAACGCCGCCACTTCGGCGCGGTGCTGCGGATTCGCCAGGTCGCGGTGTGCGCTCAGCAGATTCGCCAGGCCGCCTACTTCGCGCCCGCCCATCGCATTGGGTTGACCCGTCAGCGAAAACGGGCCGGCGCCAGGTTTGCCGATCTGCGCGGTGGCCAGGTGCAGGTTGATCAGCGCCGCATTTTTTGCGGTACCGCTGCTCGACTGGTTCAGGCCCTGGCAGTACAGGCTAAGCGTTGCCGCCGAGGTGGCGAACATTTTCGCGGCAGTGAAAAGGTCTTCCTTTTTGATGCCGCAGGTCTCGGCCACGATGTCGGGCGTGTAGTCGCGCACCGTGGCTTTCAGCGCTTCAAAGCCGGTGGTGTGTTCAGCGATGTAGGCCGCCTCGGTCCAGCCTTCCCACAGCATGATGTGCAGCATGCCGTTGAACAGAGCCACATCGGTGCCGGGCTGAACCGGCAGGTACAAATCGGCGATGCCTGCGGTGTCTGTGCGTCGTGGGTCGCAGAAGATGATTTTCATCGCCGGGTTGGCAGCCTTCGCGTCCTCGATGCGGCGGAAAAGAATCGGGTGTGCGTACGCGGTGTTGCTGCCGACAATGAAGATGCATTGCGCATGGTTTACGTCGTCGTAGCAACTCGGTGGTGCGTCGGCGCCCAACGTCTGTTTGTAGCCCGCGACCGCGCTGCTCATGCACAGGCGCGAGTTGGTGTCCACGTTGTTGGTGCCGATCAGGCCCTTGGCGAGTTTGTTGAAGACGTAATAGTCTTCGGTGAGCAACTGGCCTGAGATGTAAAAGCCGACCGAGTCAGGCCCATGGGTGCGGATGACGGCGGCAAACTTTTCGCTGGCCACATCCAGCGCATGGTCCCAGCTGACGCGCTGCGGGGCCGCGCCGCGCCGCAGGCGCTGCAGCGGGTGCAGCAGCCGCGTCTGGCGCGTGACAGCCTGCAATGCCGTCAGGTGAAGCGTTGAGCCCTTGGTGCAGAGGCGGCCAAAATTGGCCGGGTGTTCGGGGTCGCCGCGTACACCGGTGATCTCGTCGCCGGTTGACTCAATGATCACCCCACACCCCACCCCACAGTAGGGGCAGGTGGACTTGGTTTCCCGGTTCATCACGCGGTGTGCGGTGCCTGCACGTCGAAGGTCTGATCGCCCAGGGCCCCTGTGGAGGCGCAA
>JANOCN010000623.1:0-3144 GCA_031412185.1 Betaproteobacteria bacterium
AGAAAATGCCGGTTGCCAACCATGGCGATTCGCGCGCTGACCCGATGCACCAGAAAAGTGACACGCTGCGCCATCTCCGGTGCTGCGGCGTCTGCGTTCGCGCCAACCAACGGTGTGGCGGCGACTGCTCGCGCCCCGAGAGCTACCGACTTGCGGGGTGTTTTTGCGGCAATCTTCCGGGTTGTCATGGTTTCAACGCATGTGATTGCCACGAGAGTCGTCTCATGGTGTGCCCGGAACTCGCTCCATGAATGCCGCCAGGTTCTTGTGAAAATGCTGCACCGCAGGCTCGTTGCGACCGTAAATGAAACTATGGTTGCCACCGGACTTCAAGCCCGCCTGCACGCTGGCACCGATAACGTAGTCTTCGTCGCGGACGGCCCGCAAAACCGTCTGGCTGAAGCTCTCGGTCGCCTCTTTTTGCGCGTCTGTCACCGGCGCTCGTGCGGCAAGCACCGATTGGCGCGTAATGGTCGAATCTGGCGTTGGTCCGGGAAAAACCTGGCTGACCAGGCAGTGGTCGCCCAGCACGCCCGATATGGCAAGGTTGGGGAAACCCAGATGGATCCGGCGAATGTGTTGCTCGGGTTCCCATTGGTCCTGAGGCTGGTCCACCAACTCACTCAGCGTACGTCGGCCAAACACCATGCGCTGGTGTGGCCCATAGCTGTCATGCAACGACAGGTTGCCGATGGTGAAGCGCCCTACCGTATTGACGTGCACGGTGTTGTGGTGGTAGGCCTCGAGATACCCGTCCCACGCGACCTTCCAGCCTGGACCGGGAATTTCGCGTTGCTCGTAGAGGAACCAGCGATCAAGGTGCAGCGTATCGAGCTGGGTCGCGAAGTCCCCGAGCCACTCTTTAATGTCAAAAGACTCGCCCGGCGTTAGCGTGACCCAGACCAGGCCACTGTGCTCCGCGCAAGACAGTTCGGTGAGCGAATGGGTCTGGGCGCTGACCTCCCCAAACGTGGCGGCCCCATAAACGCCCGTGAGTTTGCCCTGCAGATCGTATTGCCAGGCGTGGTAAGGGCAGACCAGGCGCTGCGCCGTGCCGCTGCCAACTTTGCACAGTTGCGCGCCGCGGTGCCGACAGACATTGACGAATGCGCGTGTCACACCGTCTTCGCCGCGTACCAGCAGCACCGGCACGTCCATGACGTTCATGGCCCGGTAAGTCTTGGGCGCAGGCAGCTCGATGCTCAACGCCAGCGCCAGCGGCAGGTGCCGGAAAACACGTGTCACCTCGCGTGTGTGGCGCGCGGGATCACAGTAGGCGGCAACCGGCTGCTCCATCGTGCCAGGCGCCTGGTCGGTGGTTTTGTTCTGGAAATGGACCAGCGCACGCCGCGCCAGCGCCATCGAGTCATGGTTGGCTGTCATGGGCGTATCTTTCAGGCACCGCGCCCATGCTCGCGCTCGAACGCCTGCCAGGCTGGCAGCGACTCCGGGTAATCACCGGCCATGCGATTGCCACCCATCGTGAAACGCATGGTGCTGTTGAGCGCCTGCGCATAGTCTTTTGCGGGCACGTAATACAGGAAACTTATCACGCGCTTGTGGAACACCCAGCGGCCGTCTACACGGCGGTAGTCGTCCTTGTAGCGCATGCCGGACAAGCTCACCTCGTTGCCGGGGCAGGTTTCTGCGTGACTCAATACCAGGCCGGTAGCGCGGTCGGGTTGCGCAGTGTCGAAACGCACAAAATGGTCGTGCGTCCAGTGATAACCGGGGCCGCGTATCTTGAACACGCGTATGAACATGGCCACTATCTCGTCGCGCCCGTTGGCGACCATGATCTTGTTGTTGGAGTCAAATGTTGCGTCGGGCGCAAAAAGCGAGGTGAGGCGCGGCATATCGTGTTCGTCGCACGCCACGGCATAGGCACTGACGAGTTCCGCAATTTCGGCGCGCGCCTCCAGCGTTTCCACCCGGCGTGTCAGGTCTGCAAGTTCGGACATACTTTTTTCCTCCTGTGGGGTTAGGAACAAATCTAAAGCTCTTCGATCTGGGTGTGCGCGCCGTGGGCGGCGGCTGGTGTCTGGCCCATCGCAAAATCGCGCGTTAGCTGCTGGCCCATGAAAGGCATGCGCCAGCCGCTGATCGGGCTGCGTTCGCGCGGCGGCGACAAGTCAGCCGCCCTGCCATCCACGTACACCTGCTTGATGCGGCCCGGCTCGCCCAGAATACGCACGTCCTGCGACGGGTCGCCGTCGACAACCAGCAGGTCTGCCTTCATGCCCGCCGCGATCACGCCCGTCCGCCCAGCCATCTTGAGCGCAAAGGCGCCAGCACCGGTGGCGCAGTGAATGGCCTGCAGGCTGCTCATGCCGTAGTAACGCATAAACACCTCCATCTCGCGGAAATGCCAATGGCCATACGGCACCATCGAGAAGCCAGCCTCGCTGCCCGCAAGCAGCGGTACACCGGCTGCGTGCAAGCAGCGCATCGATTCGACCGAATCCGTGATTTCCCGCTCGAAAAGCTTCACCAAGGCCGGGTCGGTGCCCAACTGGTGCCCGTAGTCGACCATGTTGGCCTGGAAGGTAAATGTCGGGCATACCGGAATCTTGCGCGCTATCACCAGTTCGCGGGTCTGCTCGTCCATACCGGTGCCATGAAAGATGAGGTCGACCCCGGCTTTGGCAGCGCGATAACTCGACGTCGTGCCCCGGCAATGCCCCATCACCGGAATGCCGAGGTCGTGCGCCAGTTCGCAGATGAGATCGAGTTCTTCCTGGGTCCAGCTGCACTGCTCGCCGAGGTGTGCGTAACGCGGAACAATCCCCGATACATGCACCTTGATCCAGTCGGCGCCGACCTTGGCCTGGCGCCGTACCTCGGCCACGATTTCGTCCTTGCCCCGCACCACCTTGTAGTAGCCGGTAACGCCGGTATCGTTGATGAGCCGCCCCGCCGTGCCGCCGGCTCCGGTGATCAGCGCGTAACAGCCGCAGGAAATTCGCGGACCCTCGGCGATACCAGATTCGATGGCGTCGCGTACATCGACCATGTTCTCGAACACCGAATCCGGGTCCAGGATGCCGGTAACACCGGCGCGCAGCATCTTCCTCGCGTTGTAGGCGGCCACCAGCGCCGACAGTGCATTGCGGCGCAGGTAAAAGATCTCCGGGTTGGAGGCTG
>JANOCN010000624.1:0-6269 GCA_031412185.1 Betaproteobacteria bacterium
GGCCTTTGGTCTTGGGTTCGACCGAAATGTAAGGCGTACATTCGTCGAACTGCATCACGATGTCGCTGTTCAGTGTCGTCTGGATCTGCATCGATATCTCGGGCGTGAGAAACAGCTTGTCGCCATTCACGGGTGACGAAAAACGCACCCCTTCTTCGCTGATCTTGCGCATGGCGCCGAGCGACCAGACCTGGAAACCGCCCGAGTCGGTGAGTATCGGCCGGCTCCACTTCTCGAACCGGTGCAAGCCGCCAAACTGTGCCACTACGTCCAGCCCCGGGCGCATCCACAAATGAAAGGTATTGCCCAGGATGATCTGTGCGCCCATGTCCACCAGGCTTTGCGGCATGACGCCTTTGACCGTGCCGTAGGTTCCGACCGGCATGAAGACCGGCGTTTCCACCACGCCATGGTTCAAGGTCAGGCGGCCGCGCCGGGCATGGCTGCCCGCGTAGGCGCCTTGGGCGTGGTCGGCCCGAAGAAGTTCAAAAGTCAGCATGCGAGATATTGTCACCGGGGCCAGTTCCGCTGGTGCTCTGGCCGAGGTCGGCAATCAGGGGAGGGTGCGTGCCAGCAACATGGCGTCACCATAGCTGAAAAAGCGGTACTTCTTATCAATGGCATGCCGGTACAAGGCTCGGATGTGCCCGTAGCCTGCAAAGGCACTGACCAGCATCATCAAGGTGGATTTGGGCAGGTGGAAGTTGGTGACCAGCAGGTCCACCACCTTGAATGAGAAGCCGGGCGTGATGAATATCCGGGTGTCGCCGGTGGCTTGACCGGTTTGCGCCCAGGACTCCAGTGAACGCACACTGGTGGTTCCGACCGCGACCACCCGGCCCCCACGCGCCTGGCAATCGGCCACCGCCTGCTGGGTACTGGTCGGCACCTGGTACCACTCGCTGTGCATCTGGTGCTCCGCCAGGTTTTCGGTCTTCACGGGCTGGAAGGTTCCTGCGCCCACGTGCAGGGTGACGCTCGCGCGCTGGATGCCGCGTCTGGCCAGTTGGTCCAGAAGCTCCTGGTCGAAGTGCAGCGCGGCGGTGGGCGCGGCTACAGCACCCGGCGCGCGCGCAAAGACGGTCTGGTAGCGCTGTGCATCTTCTTCTAAATCGGTTGCGCCGCTCGACTGACGCTGAATGTACGGGGGCAGCGGCACATGGCCGTGTTTTTCCATAAGCGTGTGGGGGTCGTCACCCGCATCGTTGCTCAGCACAAAACGGAACAACGCGCCCTCGGCGTCCGGCCAGCGGCCCAACAATGTCGCGCTCAAAGCGTCGCTGCTGCCGGGTGCGCCAGCGAGTGCCAGCGTGGCACCCACCTCCGGCCTTTTGCTCACCCGCATGTGGGCGGCCACCTGGTTGCCGGACAACACCCGCTCAACCAGCAGTTCCACCTTGCCGCCGGTGGCTTTCCCGCCAAACAGGCGCGCCTTGATGACTTTGGTGTCGTTGAGCACCAGCAGGTCGCCCGGACGCAGCAGTGAGGGCAGATCGTGGAATATGCGGTCCTGCGGCAGCCCGCTCATGCCGTCCAGCAACCGGGAGCCGCTGCGCACCGGCGCGGGGTGCTGGGCAACAAGCTCCGGGGGCAGCGCGAAGTCGAAATCAGACAACGTGAAGGGGAGCGCGGAATCAGGGTGCGCGCTATCAGGCTGCGTAGGTAACATGTTGCTTGAGGGCTGGACCGGCCCGTGCCAAGTGGTGGTGAGACAAGGCAGAATTGTCCCATGCCGATCCAGCCGCCCGCACCAACGCCCAAGAAGCCAGGTCCGGCGAGCGCCAGCAATCCCATGCAGAAAGCGCTCGGCAAGCTCGGGTTGCACCGCGCCATTGACCTCGCCCTGCACCTGCCTTTGCGTTATGAAGATGAGACGCGCATCACCAGGCTGGTCGATGCGCAAGACGGAGACACGGTGCAGATCGAAGCCACCGTAACGGCCAGCGAAGTCACCTTCCGACCGCGCCGCCAATTGCTGGTGACGGTAGACGACGGCAGCGACACCTGCACTTTGCGCTTTTTCAGCTTCTACCCGTCGCAGCAGAAGGCGCTGGCCGTGGGCGCACAGGTTCGCGCACGCGGCGAGGTGCGTGGCGGCTTTGTTGGCTGGACCATGGTGCACCCGTCGGTAGCTTCTGCGCGCACCGAGTTGCCGACGGCGCTGACACCGGTGTATCCCACGGTCGCCGGGCTGCCCCAGGCCTACCTGCGCAAGGCAGTGGCCGGTGGGCTGGTGCGTGCCGACCTGTCCGAGACGATTGCCCAGGCAATAGCGCCTGCCAGTTTGCCGTGCCCACTTTGGGACCTGCGCGCGGCGCTCGAGTTCCTGCACCACCCTTCGCCGCAGGTTCCGTTGGCCACCCTCGAAGACCGCAGCCACCCGGCGTGGCAACGCCTGAAACTGGAGGACCTGCTGGCGCAACAGCTATCGCAACTGCGTTCCAAACGCGCCCGCGATGCACTGCGCGCACCCTCGCTGCATGCGGTAGCGGGCGGGGTGTTCGAGCGCCTGCGGGCGCTGTTGCCGTTCGCATTGACGGCTGCCCAACAGCGGGTGGGCGCACAGATATCGGCTGATCTGGCCAAGGCCGCGCCCATGCACCGCCTGCTGCAGGGCGACGTGGGGTCTGGCAAGACGGTGGTGGCTGCATTGGCGGCGGCGGTGTGCATGGACGCGGGATACCAGTGTGCGTTGATGGCGCCGACCGAAATTCTGGCCGAACAGCATTTCCGCAAGCTGGTGGGCTGGCTGGAGCCACTTGGCATCACCACGGCGTGGCTGACCGGAAGCCAGAAGACCCGGGAACGCCGTGCGATGCTGGCGTTGATTGCGTCGGGTGCGGCTGGGCTCGTTATCGGCACCCATGCCGTGATCCAGGACAAGGTGGTGTTCAGGAACCTCGCTTTGGCAATCATCGACGAGCAGCACCGGTTTGGCGTCGCCCAGCGGCTGGCATTGCGCGACAAGATGACCGACCCGGCTCTGGAGCCGCACTTGCTGATGATGACCGCCACGCCGATCCCGCGCACGCTTGCAATGAGTTACTACGCCGATCTGGAGGTCTCCACCATTGATGAGTTGCCGCCCGGGCGCACCGCCATCGTCACCAAACTCGTGCAGGAGGCGCGGCGCGACGAAGTGGTGCAACGCATCCGCGTCCAGCTTGCGCTGGGTCGGCAGGTCTACTGGGTCTGCCCGCTGATCGAAGAAAGCGAAGCGCTCGATCTGACCAATGCCACCGAGACCCATGCGGCCCTGGCCAGCGCCTTGCCGGGCGTCATGGTCGGTTTGCTGCATTCGCGGATGCCCGTGGCAGAAAAGAAGGCTGTGATGGCGTTGTTCGTCGGCGGCCAGATGGGGGTGCTGGTGAGCACTACGGTTATCGAGGTGGGTGTGGATGTGCCGAATGCCTCGCTCATGGTGATCGAACACGCAGAACGATTTGGCCTGTCGCAATTGCACCAGTTGCGTGGCCGTGTTGGGCGCGGTGCTGCCGCTTCGGCCTGTGTGCTGTTGTTTTCAACCGGTGATGCGCCTCGCCTGGGAGAAACCGCGCGGGCCCGTCTCAAGGCGATGGTCCAGACCAACGACGGGTTTGAAATCGCCCGGCGCGACCTGGAGATTCGCGGTCCCGGCGAGTTTCTGGGCGCGCGCCAGTCTGGCGCTGCATTGTTGCGTTTCGCGGATTTGGCAACCGACGCAGGCTTGCTCGAATGGGCCCGCAAAACGGCACCCGAGATGCTGGACCGGGCCCCCGCGCTGGCGCAAAAACATGTCGAGCGCTGGCTGGGCAGCAAGGCCGAATACCTGAAGGCCTGAGGTGACAATAGCGCCATGACCCTGACTGAACTCAAGTACATCGTGGCCGTGGCACGCGAGAGGCATTTTGGCAAGGCGGCCGAGGCCTGTTTCGTGTCACAGCCCACGCTCTCGGTGGCGGTCAAGAAGCTCGAGGAAGAACTGGAGATCAAGCTGTTCGAGCGCAGCGCCAACGAGGTAACGGTCACACCGCTGGGTGAGGAGGTGGTGCGGCAGGCGCAATCGGTGCTGGAGCAGGCGGCCAACATCAAGGACATCGCCAAACGGGGCAAGGACCCGCTGGCCGGCCCACTGCGCCTGGGTGTGATCTACACCATTGCGCCCTACCTGTTGCCGGACCTGGTGAAAAACATAATCTCCAAGACACCCCAGATGCCTCTCATGCTGCAGGAGAACTTCACCGTCAAGCTGCTCGAGATGCTGCGTACCGGTGAGATCGATTGCGCCATTCTTGCCGAGCCGTTTCCAGATACCGGCCTTGCCATGGCCCCGCTGTACGACGAACCCTTCGTAGCGGCCGTGCCGCGCACCCATGCGTTGGCCAAACTCAGCTCGGTCACCGCAGAGCAGCTGAAATCCGAGACCTTGCTGCTGCTGGGTACCGGCCACTGTTTTCGTGACCACGTGCTTGAGGTCTGCCCGGAGTTTGCGCGGTTCTCCAGCAACGCAGAAGGCATCCGCAAGAGCTTCGAAGGCTCGTCGCTGGAAACCATCAAACACATGGTAGCCGCCGGTATGGGCGTGACGCTGGTGCCGCGACTGGGTGTGCCGGCGGGGTTGCTGGAGCCCAAGCCCGCATCTCGACGGCGCAAGGAGCCCGAAGGTTTTGTGCGTTATCTGCCGATCACCGACGAGGCCGGCGGTGCCCCGCCCACACGCCGCGTGGTGCTCGCGTGGCGGCGCAGCTTTACGCGTTACGAGGCCATTGCCGCATTGCGCAATGCCATCTATGCGTGCGAGCTTCCGGGTGTGAAACGTCTGTCGTGAGCTGTATGCCGGTGCGCTGGACTTACGGGGTCTAACCGGCTGATCTATGCCCAAGCTGCGCGAACGCTTGCCGCTGTACTTGCAACTGATCCGCTGGGACCGGCCGGCCGGCTGGCTGTTGCTTCTATGGCCGACCTTGAGCGCTTTGTGGATCGCGGCTGGGGGGTTCCCCGGCTGGCATCTGGTCGCCGTGTTACGCTGGGAACCGTGCTCATGCGCAGCGCGGGGTGCTGCATCAACGACGTCGCCGACCGGGAGTTTGACAAACACGTCAAACGCACCGCCCAGCGTCCGGTAACCCGCGGTGCCGTCTCAGCCCGGGAGGCGCTGGCATTGGGCGCTGTGCTGGCGCTGATCGCGTTTGGACTGGTGTTGACGACCAACGCCGCCACCATCGCCTGGTCGTTTGTTGCATTGGCACTTACGCTGGTCTACCCGTACACCAAACGTTTTTTCTCGATGCCGCAGGCGGTGCTGGGTCTGGCATTCAGTTTTGGCATTCCGATGGCATTTGCGGCTGTGCGGGGCGCGGGGCCGCTGAACTGGGCGACACTGCAGGCCAGTGTGCCCGCGCTGGCATGGTTGCTGCTGCTCGGCAATCTGTTCTGGGTGCTCGCCTACGACACCGAGTACGCCATGGTGGACCGCGACGACGACTTGGTCCTGGGCATCCAGACCTCGGCCATTACTCTGGGTCGTTTCGATGTGGCAGCGGTATTGCTCAGCTACACCATCTATCTAGGGGCCTGGGCATTGCTGGTAGCCAGCCAGCTTACGTCGGCATGGTTCTTTTTGGCGATCGCACTGGCTGGCGCACAGGCGGTTTGGCACGGATGGCTGATCCGCGACCGCTCGCGCGAAGGATGTTTCAAGGCGTTCCGGCTCAACCATTGGCTCGGATTCACCGTGTTCGCCGGTATCGCGGTGGGGTACATAACCGGCTGATCGGTGTTTACATGCGGTTGGAGCCGGTCTCAGGCTCCGCCAAACTCCAGGCCCAGTTCCTGCGCACGCTGGCGCGCAGCATGCAACGCGCGCTGGAAAGCGGGCTTGATCGCGGCTTCGTCCATGGAGGTTATCGCAGCGTGCGTCGTGCCGCCTTTGGAAGTCACACGCTGGCGCAATATCTCGGGTGGTTCATTGCTTGAGCGTGCGAGTTCCGAGGCCCCGATGAACGTAGACACCGTCAACTGGTAGGCCTGCTCGCGCGTGAGGCCCATTTCCGCGCCCGCGGCTGTCATGGCTTCCATAAAGTAATACACGTAGGCCGGCCCCGAGCCCGAAATGGCGGTTACCGCGTCGAGTTTGTCCTCAGTGTCCACCCACAAAAATTCGCCGGTGGTGCGGATGATTTGCCCCACCTGGTAGCGGTCGTTGTCTCCCACTTCGGCGCGCGCGAAAAGGGCAGTAATGCCCTTGCCGATCAGCGCCGGGGTGTTGGGCATGGCGCGCACCACCCGTT
>JANOCN010000625.1:0-1967 GCA_031412185.1 Betaproteobacteria bacterium
GATGCACAAACCGCGTCCAGCACGCCCACGCGCACGCTGCCCCCGGTGCTGGTAACCGGCAATCCGCTGGGTACCACCGAGCTGGTGGCACCCGCAGTTGCCTATTCCGGTACCGGCCTTCTTCTGCGCTCCAGCGGCACACTGGGTGAAACGCTGGACGGCACGCCAGGTGTCAGCAGCACCTACTTCGGGCCGAATGCCAGCCGCCCGATCATTCGCGGCCTGGATGGAGATCGCATCCGCATACTGCAGAACAGCGGTGCCAGCCTGGATGTCTCGGGCCTGAGTTATGACCACGCGGTCGCCTCGGACCCGATCTCCGTCGAACGCATCGAGGTATTGCGCGGACCCGGTGCACTCCTGTACGGCGGCAATGCCGTAGGTGGCGTGGTGAACGTGATCGACAACCGCATTCCGCGTGAACCAGTGTTCGACGCCAAAGGCGGGATAACCGGCAAGCTTGACCTCGGCCTGGGCAGTGGCAACTCGGAACGCAGCGGCGCCGTGCTGCTGGAGACTGGTACCGATCGGTTCGCACTCCATGTCGATGTTTTTGGCCGACGCACCAGTGACGTGTCGGTGCCGGTCCAACTGGCCTGCAGCAAGCCGGGGTCTGCGACGCTTGCCAACCGCATCTGCAACTCCGCAGCGGACAGCCATGGTGGTGCAGTCGGCGGCACGGTTTTCTTCAGCCAGGGCTACCTGGGTGCTTCCGCCAGCGGCTACCGCTCTGAATACGGTACCGTGGCCGAGGACGAGGTACTGATCGACATGAAGTCGAACCGGTATGCGCTCGAAGCCGAGGTACGTGGCCTTGGGGGGCCGTTGCAAAGCATCAAAGGCCAGTTCAGCCGCAGCGACTACCGGCACACCGAATTCGAGTCAGGTGTGGCTGGCACGGTGTTCAAGAATGCGGGCAACGATCTGCGGCTGGAGGCGCGCCATGCCCGCTTCGGGCCGCTCGAGGGAGTTATCGGTCTGCAGGCGGAAACCACCCGCTTCTCGGCCGACGGGGCAGAAGCATTTGCGCCCTACAGCCAGACCCGCCAGCGCGCGCTGTTTGTCTACGAGGAAATGCCTGCAAGCTGGGGCAAGCTGAGTTTTGGTGCGCGGACCGAATCGGTCAAGGTGAAGTCGTTGGGTAACCCGGTGGTTGCCCGCTTTGCGCTGGGTAGCCGCAGCTTCAACCCGGGCAGTTACGCGCTCGGTGCTCTGTGGAACCTGGCGCCTGGCTGGCAGCTGACGTCGAACCTGGCCTATAGCGAACGCGCGCCCAAGGACTATGAGCTTTTTGCTGACGGCCCGCACCTCGCCACCAGCACCTACGAGGTCGGCAACCCGAACTTCAACAAAGAAAAGTCGGCCAACCTGGACTTGGGGGCCGAATGGAAGCGCGGTGCCAACCGCTTCAAGCTTGGCGCGTTTGCCAACTACTTCAGAAACTACCTCTCGCTGGATGCGACTGGCCTTACGCGAGACACAGACGGCAACGGGGCCGGTGTGGGGGTTACCGACGACGGCACGGGCAACTCGGTGGAGTCGGGCGGTACGGCCGAGATACTCCCGGAGTACGCCTACCGCCAGGTCAGGGCGCGCTTCTTCGGGTTCGAGGCCAGTGGCAATATCCGCCTGGTGGATGTCGGCCAAACCCTGGACCTTGAATTGCGCGGCGACCTGGTGCGTGCCGTGAACGCCAGCACCGGCCAGCGCCTGCCAAGAGTTGCGCCCGTTCGTGCCGGGGCGACCCTGGTGTGGGGGCAGGGTCCGTGGGGTGCGCGCCTCGGGGTAAGCCATGCAGCGGCGCAAAACGATGTGCCAGCCGGGCAGCTGGTTACCGGTTCGTACACACTGGTGAATGCGTCGCTGACCTACCGGCAGGCGGTGGGTGCGGTCAGCCTGCTCTGGTTTGCAAAGCTGGACAACATCGGCAACCAGCTCGCCTATTCGGCCAGCTCCATCCTCACGCA
>JANOCN010000626.1:0-2194 GCA_031412185.1 Betaproteobacteria bacterium
TGCAGCGCAAGGCCTACGTGGGCAAAACCATTGGTATCAAGCTGCGTTTCGAAGATTTCAAGAGTGTCACGCGCGACCAGACGCTCATCCACCACACGGCCGACGCCAAGACCATTCGCGACGCGGCCGGCCAGTGCCTGAAACGGGTACCACTGCACAAGCGCTTGCGGCTGCTGGGCGTGCGTGTGGGCTCCCTGGTGAAGCTGGCCGACCTGAATTCGTATCCGGCACAGGTCGCCGGCAGCCCGCTCATTGCGCAACAAAGCGACGACGCAGCGGCGCAGAACGCGCAGTTGTTCTGACAATGCAGATGTGCTGAAGATTTCGTCGCGAGCGGGCCGAGGTGGCGTCGAGGAGCGGAGCCGTACAAGCGGTCGTTAAGCACCGCAGGCGTCAGATCGGCCCACGCAGCAGAAAGATTCAGACCATCGGGGCCACGCGTTGCCAGAACCATATCGCAGCCAGCAGCACCAGCAACACCGAGCCGCCCTGCACCACCACGCGCGGGTACCAGACGTGGGCAACCAGTGGCTGCGACAGCAATACCCAGGCGCTCACCGCAGCCAGTTGCCCTGCCTCCACACCCAGGTTGAACCCGGCCAGCGCCCAGGGCAACAGGCCGCCAGGCGCCGCGGCCTCCTGCAGCAGGCCTGCAAAACCAAAACCATGCACCAGCCCAAAAAGCAGGGCCAGCGCGTCGGTGCGAATCCAGGGCACAGGGCGCAGGTTCAGCAGCGCCGCAACCGCAATCGACAAGGCGATCACCGGCTCCACCCACGCCGGCGACACCTGGGTCCAGCCAAAGGTGGCCAACATCAACGTGATCGAGTGCCCGATGGTGAACGCCGTTATCGTTCGCAGCAGCGCCCACCAGACGCGAACCACTGGCGCACTGGCGCTGCCCGGCACGCCGGAGTGTGCCTGCGGCGCAGGGGCGGCCGGGCGACGAAACAATACCAACTGCAACGGCAACACCAGCGCCAGCAAAAACGCCAGGTGGTCGTACCCTTCGAGCAGATGGTGCATCCCCAGGCTGAAGTAGCTGCGTAATGTGGCCCACCGACCCGACGGCGCGCTGCTGCTGGCGACTGAGCCAATGGCGGCCGCTGGAGCCGTACTGCCCAAAACGGTGCCCGCCACCAACACCAGGCTACCCGGTTGCAGCGGCGAAGCAGTGGTCAGCAGGTCGCTGCCGCCCACACGGCCGGCCACCAGCAGACGGTGGTTGGCATCTTGTTCGCGCAGCAGCGTGTAGCGCAAGGCCAAACCCTGGCCAACTGGGCAACGCGGCTGTGCGACCAGGCGAATATAGGCACCGTCACCGCGCCGCTCGAAGCCGTCTGGCTGCCAGTCCAGGCGGCAGGCAGCTGTTTCAGGCAGCAGCCCAGCCTGTGTTGGGGCGGGCTGCTCCAGGCGCACTGTCGCTGCCACCGCACTCTGCACCAGTGGCATGGCTGCACGGGCTTCGCCCCAGGTCACCTTGCCATCTGCGTTCGCGTCCAGCGGCACCAGCAGGTCCAGGTCTTTCACCGCCACTGCTAGCGCCAGCCGGTAGCCCACCAGTGCGTCTGCGCCCTGCCCCGCTGCCAAAGCGGCTGGCTGCTGCACGTCCAGGTAGGCGTCGCTGCCTTTGTGGGCCCAGGTCGACCCCAGGCCGCACCACGCAATGCCCAGTACCGCAGACACTTTCCACAAGCAGGCGCTCATGGGTTACTGCAGCGCCCCCAGGCGGGCATCGCGCAAGCCGGCGTCACGCACCTGCGCCGACAATTCGGCCAGCGCCGCCGTGTCTTTGGCCAGCCGGGCACTGTGCAGCGCCACCCACCAGTCCAGCGGTTCGCGCTGCAGCAGCAGGTTGCGCCGCGCCAGCGCCAGCGCACCCGGTGCGTCGCCGTCCAGCCACAGCGCGGCCAGCGCCGCCTCGCGCCCGTGCAGCGCCGGGTCGTCGCCACGCCGCAGCAACTCTTCAGAGCGCTCCTGCAGAATCGCGCGCGGCTGCTTCCAGCGCGCGTCGCCAAGCCGTTGCCAGGCAGCGGCGCGGCGTAGCAGCACTGCGTCGGTCTCGGGCAAGGCCTGCAATGTCTGCACGGCTAGCTGCGTCTTTCCAGTACGCAGCAGCAGGTCGCTGTACGCAAGGCTGGTGTAGAGGTCGGCCTCGAAGGCCAGGCTGCGGGTGTAAGCGTCTGCCGCCGCC
>JANOCN010000627.1:0-4510 GCA_031412185.1 Betaproteobacteria bacterium
GTTACTAATTGGTATTTTTGTTACGCGTCGCCCTGTTTTTGATACCAGTTGCATCGCCCCACAAGGCGCTCCGGCATAAGCTGAGGGGGAAACAGCCAAGCAACCGACGGTTGGGCTAAGAAACGCAGCTCCCCCAAGAAAAAGCCTGCTGGCCCGCCCTCGGCTCTGGCCGGGGTGCCAGCAACACGGCACCGTCAAACGGTGCCAGAACCTGCTGATCGCCGTCAAGGGCTGCGACTTCTCCTCGGGCGAAGTGCACGAAACCTGCATACGAACACGTCAATCGCAAGCTGTTGGTCCGGGCAATCACGGGTTGGACGATTTCATAACGCGCTATCACCGTTGCCGGACAAAGATAGGGGCACAAGCTGGTTGCCGCCGCCGCGTCAATCGTGCCGTTGACCTGCAAAAACCGGATCGTCGTTTGCCACGCGGTGTCCACACTGGACTGCGCGAAATGCTGGCCACACTCGGCGATCAAACCGATAGCGCTGCCAGCCGGGTCGCGGAACGGGCCGTAGTCGATCAGGTGGTAGCCCTCGTGCCACACGTCGGGCAAAAACAGCTGGCGCGGCGGCGTCGCCAGCTGGTCGGCCAGCAGTCGCACGCGTGCTAGCTGCGACATCACGAAAAAGGGCAGCAACGCGTGCCAGGTGGAGTGCAGGTCGAGCAGGCGGTCTACGCTCTGGACGATGGGCTGCATCAGGTGCGCGCGTTGCGCTTCGGCAGACTGGGTGTCGCGCTGCAGCAGCTCGTCATGCCACAGCCGGTTGAAGTCGCGGTCCACGAAACGAACGCTGCCACCGCCAGCGGCATGTCTTTCATAGGCAGTAATGTTTGCAAATGACAAGGTCAAGCGCCCTGTCTGCGGCCGCAACCTGGCGTCGAGCAAGCGCTTCACCACCACCATGCCGCACCACTCGTTTCCGTGCGTGAGTGCGTTGACCATCACATGCTGACCCGGCGCTCCCGAATCAAAGCTGTGCACATATTCCACGCCGGTATTGGACTTGCGGTACGGCGCGAGGTCGGCGCGCTGTATCTGCAGCGGGTAGTCGGGTGCGCCGAGCGGCTCAGCAAAAGACACCACGCGCTCCTTCTTCCGTTGGCCGGGCATCGTCGTGCGTGGGTTGGCCGAGCAACGTCCAGCGTCGGCGCTTCAGGCCTTCAGCGCCAGTGTCGCGACTACCTTGAAACCGGTATGCGCCGGTACTGTCACGCTGAGCCGCAACCAGCCACCAAAGTTGGTGACCCGCGCAAAACTCAACGCTTGCGCGCGGGCGGGAATCTGCATCTCGGCACCTTCATCCACCCAGTGCAAACCGTCGGGGGATATTTGCACGCGTGCGAGCGCAGCATTGGCGTTACCAGACCCACCGCCGTCCTCACCGCGGGTGACTTCGAGAACGTGCACAAAGAATACCGCCTCTCCGGCCCAGGCAGCTTCATAGGGCTCGGTTTGTACCGAGCCTTCCCACAGGTCACCGCGTGTTATTACAGCGGTGTAGGCGTTACGCATCGTTGTTGGCACGTCAAAAATCTCCCGACAGCAGCACACTGTCCAGATAAAAAAAGCTTCGCTTGGCGGTATCAGGCTCGCAGAAGAAGGCCAGGTTCAACATGCACGACAGGTTGGGCATGGCGGCCATCTTGATCGACTGCACCTGCGGGCAATCGAACACCTGGTCGTTGCACTGGAACCCGAGCCACGACATGCTGGCCAGGTCAAAATCAAAACGCAGGTAATGCCAGTTGATCTTGGTGGGGATTTCGTTGTAGCAAAGCTTCTGGCCGCCACCGGGAATGTCCTCCCAATCCTGCGGGCTCAGGTGGTCGTGCGTCACGGTTTCACTGCGCTTGCCAATAGCGCGAAACGGTGTGCTGCGCTGTTTGAACTGCCATTTGTTCATGCGCTGGCCATCCAGTGCGTTGAGGTAACGCAAGTGCGGCATCACGCGTTCCTTGCCGTCTTGCAGATCGAACAGCAGACCCACCGAACGCACGTCCAGGTCGGACAGCTTGAGCTCATTGGCTTCAGGCTTGAACGCAAAATAAGTTTCTACACGAATCCGCGATGCCTTGCGAAAGGTCACGCGTTTGATGGCCACATTGCGTTCGCCCGGCACCGGGCGCGTGGCGATCTTGAGCGCATAGGTGCCGTCAAACGACCCGTGGGTGCCACTGTCCCAATGCGTGATCTGGCTCAGCATGGGCTGCGTATGGCGCGCATAGGAGTGCGTCATGGTGTCGAGCGATCCTTCGTAGTTGCCGACCAGGGCGGTCCAGCCGTTCAGCCCGGAGTCGAAGTCGTCGAAATAGATCACACGGGACATCGGGTCGAACCGTGACAGGCGGGGGTCGCTGTGTGTGGCGTGTACAGACTGCATTTGTTTCTATCCTTTCACTGTTCCAGCGGTCAAGCCGGCAATCAGGTATTTTTGAACCAGCAACACAAATACCAGAATCGGAACCAGCTGCAGCGTGGCTGCCGCAAACAGGATTCCCCAATCCACGCCGTCAATGGCGCCAACCATCTCTGAGATCACCAGCGGCGCGGTCTTGGCGTCCACAGCGGTGAAGATAAAGGCAAACAAAAAGTCGTTCCACGCAAATACCATGATGAATACCGACGTAGCAATCAGGCCTGCGTACGACAGCGGCAGGACGATGCGCCACAAGGTCTGCCACAGGCCGGCACCATCCATGGCTGCAGCCTCCTCCAGCTCGCGTGGTAACTGGTCGATAAAGGCTTTCATGATCCAGGAGCCCAGGCTCAGGAAGAAGGCCGTGTAGAGCAGGACAAGAACCAGTTTGGTGTCGTTGAGCATGAGCCAGTTGATGGCCGGAAAAAGCGGCAGCGTAATCACAATCGGCGGTAGCAGACGCACCAGAATCATGAAAAACGCCGAGGCAGTCAGTAGTTTGCCGTCGCGCCGCGAGTAGACGTAACCAGCCAGGAACGAGATTACCAGCGTGAGCGCGGTGGCACCCAGCGACACCATCAGGCTGTTCAGCAGGTTATGGAAAAAATCGGGCCAGCGTTTCCACAGGTTCACGTAGTTCTGGGTGGTCGGCGAAAAGAAGAAACTGCTGCCGGTGGAAAAGATGTCTTTGGGCAAGCGCAGCGACGCCGACACTATCAAGAAGATCGGAAAAGCCGACCAGACCAGTACCGCACCCAGCGCCAGCATGCGCAAAAGGCCGATCAGCCCCCGGCGCGCGCTACGGGTGGTGAAAGCCGGTTTACGCCGGGGCATGCGTGAACATCCGCTTGTACATCTGGTAGATATACCAGGAGCCCATCAGCAACGAGGCAATCAGCATCAACCAGCCGGTAGCGGCTGCGGTACCGAAATCGGCATACCGGAACGCTTGCCGGTACAGATAGACAGCTAGCACCTCCGTGGTACGCGCCGGCCCGCCGCCGGTAAGCAACCAGACTTCGGAAAAAATACGGAACGCAAATATGTAGCGGAACACCAGCGCTACCAGGATCGCCGGCACCAAAAGCGGCAGCGTGATGTGCAGGAACTTGCGCCACGCGCCCGCACCGTCCACCTGGGCCGCTTCGTACAGGTCTTTCGGTATGCCCATCAATGCCGTGTACAGGATGATGAAGGTGAACGGGAGGTGGTGCCAGATCGACAGCAAGATCACCATCGCCAGGCCGTGGGAAGGCTCCACGGCCCAATCCAGCGTCGGCAGGCCGATGGCCTGCAAAGCCAGCGTAACCGGGCCTGCGTAGGGTTCCATCATGAACTTCCAGATTACCACCGAGACCACCTCGCTGATTGCATACGGGGCCAGCACCAGCGCGATCATCAGGCGGCGCAGCGGTATCCAGCCTGCAAACAACATGGCTATCGCCAGCGCCAGCAGAAACTCGCCAAACACCACGGCATTCACGACGATTGCCGTGTTAAGCGTTGCGGTCCAGAAGTACGGGTCGGTCAGCACCGTGCTGTAGTTCGCCAGCCCGACCCAGACCGGGCTCACGCCGTAGGTGGAGCGGGTCAGGCTCAGCCAGAAAACATACAGCGAAGGCAAAAACAACACCAGCACCAGCAGCGACTGGGCCGGTGCCAGCAAGGCCCAATGGCGGGGAAGCGGTTTCATCCGGGTGCTGCCAGCGTTCAGGCTGTCCGGTCCACACGAAACCGCTGCACCGCGTCCCAGTTGATCTCGATGCCCAGGCCTGGCCCCTGCGGTACCGCCACCTGGCCGTCCACGAGGCTTTTGGCCGACCCGACCGGTTCGGTCGTGAGTTCGTCGCGCAAGGGGTTGGCGATGAACATACATTCGAAACTCGTGAATGCCGACATCGCGGCAGCCAGTTGCAGACTGGCCGCAGCGCACACTGCCCCCGACCAGCCCACATGCGGCGCATAAGCAACGTTGAAGGCCTGCGCCAGGGCCGCAATGTCCCTGGTCTCGCTGATGCCACCGGCCCGCGCCACGTCGGGCTGGATGATGCCCACCAGGCGCTGGCTGACAAGTTGCGCTGCGTGGG
>JANOCN010000628.1:0-14314 GCA_031412185.1 Betaproteobacteria bacterium
GCCACCTGCTGCAGTGCTGGCTTGTACCCGGGCCAGGTTCAGGCCACCGGGTGTCTGGCCAAAGCAGTCGCCATACGGCCCGCTGCGCAGAGCCACATCGAGCAGCCGGTCCGGCCCGCTGAGGTGCCGGGTTGCGTCGAGCACGGCCTGCGCCTGGTCGCCGAACATCCTGCGTGTGTCTTCGGTGAAGTTGTCGTCGTCCATCTGCTGCGCGCTGACCTCCTGGCCTTTGCCGGACGCAATGGCCGCCAGCCGCAACAGCGTCTCCCATTCAGCGGGCTGGCCCGCGCTGCGCTCGAAAATGACCGGGCTGTAGCGTGCGTGGTTGCGCCACGACAGCTGCGGGAACGGCACGTCGTAGTGCATGTCTTCCAGCGGCGATAACCCAGGCAGGATCACGTCGGCGTGGCGCGTGGTCTCGTTCAGGTAGATGTCCATGCTCACCATGAAGTCCAGGCCGTCCAGCGCTTTGGCCAGGCGCTCGCCATTGGGCGATGAGAGCACCGGGTTGGTGGCCACCGTAATGAGCGCGCGGATCTGGCCCTCGCCAGCAGTCTCTATTTCTTCTGCCAGGCAGGTCATGGGCAGCTCACCCATCAGCTCAGCTGCGCCGCTGACGCGGCTGGTGAAGCGCGCAGTTGCCACGCCGCGGCCGCGGCCCGGTTTGCCCGCCGCGTTGGCCGCAAAAGCTGCCGACTTGGGGAACATCGCGCCACCGGGTTCGTCCAGGTGGCCGGTGAGGATGTTGAGCACATCCACCAGCCAGGTCGCCAGGCTACCGTACTCTTGCGTGCAGGTGCCGATGCGGCCGTAGACACTCGCACGCTGGGTGCCTGCCAACGTACGCGCCAGTGCACGGATGGTCACTGCGTCTATGCCGCAGCGCGCCGCGACCGCCTCGGCGCTGAAGCCGGCTACGGCCTTCTCCACCGCATCGACACCGTTTAGCAGCGCACCGATGCGCCCGGTATGGACCAGGCCTTCATCGAACAAGGTATGCACCATGCCCAGCAGCAAAAACGCGTCGGCACCGGGGCGGATGAAGTGGTGGCTGTCGGCCATCGCAGCCGTCTCGCTGCGGCGCGGATCGATCACCACCAGTTTGCCGCCACGCGCCTGCATGGCTTTGGCCTTGCCACGAAAGTCCGGAACTGTCCACATACTGCCGTTGCTGGCAACCGGGTTGGCGCCCAGTACCAGCAGGTAGTCGCAGCGGCTGATGTCGGGCACCGGCACACTCATCCAGTGGCCAAACAGCAGGCCGCTGGACAGGTGGCGCGGAATCTGGTCGAGTGTGGAGGCACTGAACACATTGCGCGTACCGATGGCCCGGGCCAGCCGGGGGAAATACAGCAGCAGACTGATCTTGTGGGCTGCGGGGTTGCCGACTACCAGGCCAGTGGCATTGCGGCCGTGCGCTTGCATCACGGCGGGCAGGCGGCGGTCGATCTCGGCATTAGCCTCGTCCCAGGTGGCCTGCTCGAATATGCCGTTGCGCTTGATGAGCGGTGTGCGCAGGCGGTCCGGGTCTTCGTGCAGGTCTTTCAACGCCACGCCCTTGGGGCAGATGTAGCCGGCGCTGAACACATCCGCTTCGTGGCCGCGAATGCTGACGACGCGCTGGTCACGTACCTTGATCTCCAGGCCGCAGCAGGCCTCGCACAAAGGGCAGATGCGGTGGTGGGTGGTATCGGTGGTGGTGCTTGTCATGGTTGTCCCGCCTCAATTCAGCGCTGGTGTTCAGGCCACGGTGGGCTCGACTGCGAAACGCATCCCGGCATTTTTCTCCAGCCGCGTGATGAGCCGCGCACCCATGGCCGAGGCCGGCGTCCATATACCGCCTGCAACATCGCGAGAGTCCTGCAGCAGGCACACCGCCGCCTCGGTGATCATTTTGGACGTGGAGCCATAACCCGGGTCACGGTCGCCCGAAACGCCGACCCGCGCACTGTTGCCGGCCGCGTCATGACCCAGGAACAACACGTCGTAGAAGCCGGCTTCGCGCTCGGCGCGGGACGGGCCTTCACCGGGTTGAGGGCCACCCTCGGACAACATGGACTTGTCCGCCGCCACGGCTTTGGCAAATGCTTCGCCCTTTTCACCGGTGCCGGTGACCAGCATCTCGTCGTAGACAAAATCCTTGCCCCAGGCATGGTCCAGCAGGAAGTTGGAGCGGTGCACATTGCGCGTGTTGATCTCGGCCATCATGAACGGTGCCACCCATGCGCCAAGGGCTTCTTCGAACATCGGCTTGTTGCCGCGTGGCTGCGCCGGGCCTTCGAATCCGGGTGTGAGGGAGAACGGACTGCGCAACAGCGCGAGCACACCCGGGTCGGCCTGTGCGGCTGCCAGCGTGGCCTTGAGGCTGGCCGCCGTGCCACCGGAAAACGTTCCCTTCATCTTGCGCACCCGGCCACGCACGCGCTGCGCGGTGCTGCCAAACCGCGCCTTCATCTCGTTTTGCAGCATGAACACGCCGAGGTCGAACGGGATCGAATCAAACCCGCAGGAAAACACGATCCGCGCGCCGCTGGTTTTGGCCTGGGCCTGGTGCGCGTCTATCATCAACCGCATCCAGGCCGGCTCGCCGCAAAGGTCCACATAGTCCACTCCGGACGCAGCGCAGGCCGCAACGAGCTGGTTGCCATACAGCTGGTAAGGACCAACGGTTGTCAGCACCAGCCGGGTTTGTGCCATCAGCGCGTTCAGGCTGAGCGGGTCTGCACTGTCAGTCACAACCAGCGGTGTGTCTTTCGGTGCACCCACTTCGTCGCGCACCGCCGCCAGCTTCTCAGCGCTGCGCCCCCCCATGGCCCAGCGCAGGCCGCTACCCACCGGGTAGCGCTGCAACAGGTATTCCACCACCAGGCGACCGGTAAATCCGGTGGCGCCGTGAACGACGAGGTCGAAAGGTTTTGTCATGAGGTCTCCTACGTCTGCCTGGTAAACCTGTCGGCCGAAAATCGGCTCTGGCCAGGTGGCGTAGCGCATTGTGAATGCAAAGCATCCGGCATGCTGTCGCGCGGGTGGCTAGGAGCCCACCAGCAGTCTGGTGGTCAAACCTCGAAGATACGCTGTTCGGTGCGATGCAGGCGCTCTGCGCCCCCGCCTTCGAGCAGCATGAAGTTGTCGCACACGGTGATGAAACTGCGCGCGCCGGCGATGGCCGGGTGGATGCCGATGTTCATGCCGGCGGCGATGGCCATCGGTTCGTCGTCCCGTATCAGCGGCCGTTCGACGACCTCGTAGCCCTGACCATGGCAATGCAGGCGTTTCTCCGTAGCCAGGCCACGAGCGCTCAGATAGCTGTTGTACTGCGCAAAAATTTCGCGGCATGGCACGCCCGGCTGCAGCAGCCCGAGTGTGTATTGCTGCGCTTCCAGCACCTGGCCGAAAGCATCCACCAGTTCCTGAGGCGCCTTGCCGATTACGAACATGCGGCCCAGATGTACGAAGAATCCGCCTGGACCGCTGTTTTCAGCCTGGAACATGAACATATCGCCGTCGCGGATTTCGCGGCCCTGGAACGGTCGGTGCCGCAGCATGGCGGGCTGGCCTGCGGGTGCCGAAGTGCCCAGCATGTAGCCGCCTTCGCTGCCGCGCATCTGGCCCAGGTATTGCGCGTGTGCCATGACCTCGAAATCCTTCATGCCGGGCCGCACGTAGGCACCCATCGCTGCCAGGATGTCGTCCTGCATCTGGGCAGTCTGGCGGATGAAGGCAATGTCTTGTGCGCTCTTGAAGGCCTTGAAGCGGTCGACCACGTCGGTGCAGTCCACGACCTGAACGCCGCCCAGTTCGGCCAGCAGCCTGTGCACAAAGCCGTGGTACATCGCATGCGCACCGACCAGTCCGATCCGGGTGTATCGCGCAGCGCGTATGGCCTGTGCCGCGATGTCTGCCTCGTAAGTGGCCGCATACGCGATGGCGGGAAAACTCGGAGTAGTGAGTCGCTGCCCCACGCCACGGAACTCGGGCGTCGCAGGATCGTTGTCGCGGCACCCACCGAAGTCACCATGGTGGATCAGGCGCATGAGATCGTCGCGCGGGAAGATGGCCACCTGCGGGTAGCTGTTCATGACCGGTATGCCGGTCAACCAGCGGAAGTAGCCCGGTGCACCGGTATAGCCGTTGCTGCCGTGCACCACGAGTGCGTCGATCTTCTCGTCCGCCATGTATGCACGTACCAGGGCCCAGCGCCGCTCCAGTTCCCCGGTAGACGTGATGTTGCACAGGCGCTCGTCGTTCAGCGGGGTCACGGCGCTGCCTTGTTGGTCGGCGTTGCATCTGCCGAGTCCAGTCGGTGCGCCAGCAGCGGCAGCAGGCGTAGCGCATTGTGGCGCTCAATGTCCAACCGTTCCTCCGCACTAATGGGCAGCCTTGCCAGTTCCTCCACGGCAACGCCCGGTGACCAGTAGGGGAAGTCGCTCCCGAACAGCAGGTGCGACATATCCGCAAGTTGGCGCAGCGCCCCCAGCGCCGCCGCCGAATTGATGCTGACCATATCGTAGTAGAGCTTGCCAAGCGCATGCATCGCACCCTGCGGCGCATGGCGGGCCAGTTCCGGGCGAAGCGCGACGACGCGTGCGATACGTCCGGCCAGCATCGGCAGCGCTCCGCCTCCATGGGAAAAAATGAAGCGGATATCGGGGCAGCGGGCCAGCGTGCCGCTGGTCAGCAGGCTGCTGATGGCCCGCGTGGTGTCGAACGGAAATTCCAGGATGGCGGGTGGCAGCCCGGTCTGGTGGTTCAAGCAACACTGTGCCGCCGTCGGGTGAAAATAGACGGCAGCCTTGCGCCGGTTGAGTTCGTCGAATACTGGTGCCAAGGACGGATCACCCGGCAGCACACCCTGGTAGTTGGTGACGAGGCCCACACCGTCAGCACCCAGCACATCGAGCGCGTAGGCGATTTCTTCAAGGCTGCCGTCGACATCGGTCAAGGGCAGGGCAGCAAAAATGCCAAACCGTCGCTTGTACCGGCCAGAGAGTTGCGCCGCGTATTCGTTGCAGTCGCGTGCCAGGCACCGTGTCGCCGCCCCGTCGCCGAACCAGATACCCGGCGTGGAGATCGAGGTGATGGCGGTCTGCACACCGCTGCGGTCCATCGCCTCGATTGCTTTTTCTGGTGTCCAGCCCAGTATCTGCTGCGACAGGCCGGGTGCTGGCGCCAGGATGCGGTCGCGCTCGCGTTGCAGGTAGGCGGGCGGAAAGATATGGTGGTGGGTGTCGATGCGGTGCGGTGCGTCGCCGCCAGCGCAGCCCTCACTGTCGGCAGCAGGTGAAGCGCTCCCGCTCATGGAAGCGATGGATAGGCGGTGCGAACGATGTTCCCGGAGTTCTCGATGAACCAGCGTTCGCTGGCGAACGGTTCCCGGTTCAAGCGCGAGATCATCCATTCAGTCACAAACACCGGTGCAAACGGGCCGTTGCCGACCGATGGCGATTCTGCTGGGCCGTGGTTGGCACCCTGGTACACCATCAGCATCCTGGATGCCTGCATGTTTTCGAACATCCGGTCGGTGTGTTCCAGCGGACTCAGATTGTCTTCCTCCCCGGCTACACACAAATAAGGTTTGCGGATTTTCTCCACCTGCCCTTCCCACGTCAGGTCGCGGCGAAAGCGGTCGAATTGCGCTTCGGTCTGCATGCCGCACATATACATGAATCGTGCCCGGAAGGTCGGCGAGGCCTGGTCGAATATAGTCCAATGCCCCGGCTCAAAACAGGTCGCGGTAGCAGCACAACACGCGAATCTTGGTTCGTTCGAAAAGGCAATGGTGGCAATGAAAGAGCCGAAGCTGTTGCCGGTGATGGCGATCTTGTCGCTGTCGATCTCGGCGCGTGCGGCCAACCATTCGAAGGCCGCGGTTCCGGTAGCCTTCCAGGCGTCCATCGAGCCATAAACGTCCAGCGTGGGGCACTCGTATTGCCCCGGTGCCTCGATTGCCAGCACGGCGACGCCACGGTTCAGCCATCGGTCGCCATACAGCGAAACGGTCCGCTCCTTGAAACCATCCATGCCCGGCACGGACACCAGCGCCGGGATTTGGCCACCCTGGTAGTGGTACGGCAAGTGGAACCAAGCCGGTATTCTGGCGTCGCCTACCTTCAGCCAGACCGCCTCCACGCGGTGGTCGGCCAGCTCGGCATAACGGGAGTAGCTGTCGCGCTTTTGGGCGTTGAATTCCAGATTCTCGGCGGAATTCTCGTAGATCGGCCATTGCGCCGACGCATAGAAACCAGCCGCCATGTAGAAGTTGTCGCGCGCGGTGACTGGCTGATGCTTCTCCAGCGCCGCCAATGCACGGCTCTTGCGTTTTTTGGCGGCGGCGGCGAATGCGCGCGAAATATCGCTGAACCGCTTGACGGACTGCCGGATGTGCTGGATGTCAGGCGTCGCTTCGGGACCCATAGCCGCATTCAAATGGCCAAGCCGGGGCTGATCCCACTCCATGCCACTGGTGCGGATGACACTGTCCACCAGCCAGCGCTGGTCGTTGAAGCGGCCCACTACTGCCGAAGCCGACGCCCGCCGGGGGGTTTCGGTTTGTCGCTGGCTCATTGGTGACGGCTCATTCGATCTTGATCGCGGAGCTGCGGATGGTATTGCCGTAGGCCACAAAATCATCGCGTATCAGCTGCTGGAACTTCTGGCGCGTGGTGGCGAACGGTTCAAGGCTGGCCGCGTTGAGTTTTTCCTTGATGGCGGGATCGGTCAGAAATTTCCGCACAAGGGCTTCGCTGGCCTCCACGGCCGCTGGCGTCGTGCCAGACGGCCCGAACAAGCCCACCCATGCCGTGACCTCAAAGCCTGGCAGAGTTTCAGCGACAGTCGGCAGATCGGGCAGCCAGGGGGATCGCTTCAGCCCGGAACTGGCCAGGCCACGAAGCTTGCCACTGCGTATTTGCGGCACCAGCGCGGTGGCTCCGAACATTGCCGAAACCTCGCCTGCCATGGTACCCAGCGCAGCCGCCGCGCCGCTCTTGTACGGGACGTGTGTGAGCTGGATGCCCGCGCGGGTTCTGAGCATTTCCATCGCGATATGGCTTTGCGACCCCGGCGATGCAGATGCATAGTTGAGCGGGGTGGGGGACTTGCGTGCAAATTCGATCAGCTCCTTCAGGTTGTTCACCGGTACGGCCGGATTGACCGCGACGAATAGCTCCTGTGAGGCCAGGCTGCCGATCGGCACCAGGTCTTTCGCGGGGTCAAAGGATTTGGCGGGGTACAGATGCGGGTTGATCGCGAAAACAGCATCGGCAGCGACGAACAGCGTAGTGCCATCAGGCGCAGCACGCGCTGCAGCCTCTGCGGCGATGTTGCCGTTGGCACCAATCCGGTTTTCCACGATCGTCGGCTGGCCCGTTTCAGCAGTGATGTAGTTGGCCAGCAGTCGGGCTATCACGTCCGGGCCAGTCCCGCCGGGCGCATGGGCAAGTATCTTCAGAACCCTGGTGTCGGTGGCAGCCCTTGCGCCGAACGCGGCGCAGAACATCGAAAGCCAGGCACCCTGGAGCAAGGTCCGTCGGCCTTCGGCGAGGGAGGTTTTCATAAGAATGTCTCCTGAGCTATGCCCGTTTAAGCGGGATTCGACCAGCCATGCCTGGTCGGTGTTTGAGCGAGCAGCAACCGTGGCACGGCAGACGCTTGCGCCACGCAGTATTTGACGCAAGCCGCAGGGATAGCCAACGAATATTTGTGATGGCGTGCATATTGCCGCTGAATGGGCCGCTCCAATTCACAAATGACATGGCGTCCATCACAAGCTTTCATTGGACCCTGGCTGCTGGCACGCCTAGCATCCGTGGCAAATAAAGGACACACCCATGCGCACTACCTGTTCCCTCTCTCGCCGCAGGCTGTTGCAACTGGCCGGTACGTCGGTGGTTGTATCGGGTGGCCTCGGTGCCGCGCTGGCGCAGAACGCTGCCGCACCGCTCGACCTGGCGCGTATCGTCGTGGGTGCTCCCCCCGGCACTGTGCTGGACCTTTTTTGCCGACGCGTAGCCGACGCATTGGCACCAGCCTATGCACGCAGTGTCATCGTGGAGAACAAGGTTGGGGCGGCTGGGCAGATCGCGGTGTCGTTTGTCAAGACAGCACCCCACGACGGCAGCACCATATTGGTGACGCCGATGCCGATGATGGGCATTTACCCGCACACCTACCGCAAATTGCCCTATGACCCGGTAGCCGATTTCCTGCCGGTCTCCATAGGCGCGCTGTTCGACCTGGCGTTTGCGGTGGGGCCCATGGTGCCGCCCAGCGTCAAGACCTTGCCCGAATTCTTCGAGTGGTGCAAGGCCAATCCAGCGCGCGCCAATTTCGGCTCGCCGGCAGCTGGTTCAACGCCGCATTTCGTTGGCAGCATGGCCGCGCGTGCTGCCGGAACAGAGATCACGCACGTGCCGTTTCGCGGCACCACGCCGGCGATCCTCGACATGATCGGAGGCCAGATCGCTGCCGTGTGCGCCACGGTGGGCGACTTCACGAGCTTCGTGGAAGCCGGCAAATGCCGCGTGTTGGGCACTACCGGGGCCAGGCGCAGCCGTTTTTCTCCCAACGTGCCTACGTTTGTGGAGCAGGGCTACAAGGACGTCGTGCTGGACGACTGGTATGGGCTGTTCCTCGCGACCAAGACGCCACAGGCACAAGTGCAGCGTTTGAGCGACACGCTCAAACTTGCCATGACCTCGCCCGTGGTAGTGCGTGCGCTGGAGGAGAAGGGTCTGGAAGCACGCTGGTCGACCCCGGACGAATTGGCCGCGCGGCTGAGGTCGGACCTCGCGCGCTGGGAGCCTATAGTGAAGTCGTTCAACTTCACGGCGGAATCCTGAGCCGTCCATGAAACTGGCGACGGTTGACGATGGACGCGACGGGGAGGCGGCAGCAGTATTGGCCTCGGGTGAAGTCCTGCAACTGCGCCGGGCAGCTCAGCCCAACGGCCTCGAAGCCTGGTTACCGGCCACGTTAAGGGACATTCTTGCTGCGGGTCCCGCGGGCATGGCGGTTGTGCGGGGACTGGTCGAACGCGTCGAAGCAGACCGTTCCTTGCAGGCCGAGTTGCGTGCGTTGGGTGCCTTGACGGGGCAGTCTACGCGCTTGTTGGCGCCGGTTCCTTCTCCTCGTCTGGTGGTGGCGGCTGGGCTGGCCTACAAGTCGCACCTGGCGGAAATGTCTGGTACGCCCGCACCGGCGCAGCCCACCGGTTTCATGAAAAGCCCGCATTCGATCGTTGGCAGTGGCAGTGTTGTGCTGCTTCCTGCAGATGCGTCGGAACACGTGGACTACGAAGGTGAGCTGGGAGTAGTGTTCGCGCGCACCTGCCACGGGGTGAGCGCAGCGGACGCCATGCAGTACGTGGCCGGCTACACCGTGGCCAACGACATTTCTGCACGTGACTGGGTCAAGGACGTATGGCAGGCCAAGGCCCCCTGGGAAGCGCGCCAGACCTGGGAAGTCAACCTCATGGGCAAACAGTTTGAGGGTTTCACACCGCTGGGGCCGGTACTGCTTACGGTCGATGAGGTGCCCGATGTCGCAGCGCTGCGTATCACCACGCGCTTGAACGGCACGGTGATGCAGGACGCACTGGTCGGTGACCTGATTTTCGATCTCGGGCAGACGATTGCGCACTTTGCGCGCTGGTACACCTTCCAGCCCGGCGACGTGTTGCTGACCGGCACACCCGCAGGTGTCGGTGTAGGTCGCAAGCCACCGGTGTTCATGCGCCGGGGCGATCTGGTCGAGGTGGAGATCACGGGAATCGGTACCCTCAGCAACCGGCTTGGCTGAACCGACAAGCAAGGTTCAGGGCCGCCAGTCGCGGAAGGTTTCCTCGATTAGTTGGCGCAGCCAGATATTGCCGTCGTCGGCGTGTGCCCGGTCATGCCATTGCTGAGTCACCCAGAACGGCGGCACGTCGAAGGGTAGACCGGCCGTGCGCAAATCCGAGCGCAGGTCCTTCATGGATTCGGCCAGACGCACCGGTACCGTCAGCAGCAGCCGGCTGCCGCTGAGCAGCTTCGACAACCCGAGCGAGTGGGCGGCCGTCAGCACCACCTTGCGTTTTGCCAGCAGGTCGGCGCGTATCAGCGTGGTCTGCAGGGCTGCGTCGCTTTCACCGCTGGGGCGGTAAGCCAGATGTTCCGCGCCGAAATACTCGTCGTGGCTCAATTGTGCCGAGGTGATGGGATGGTCGGAACTCATCAGCGCCACAAAGGTCTCGACAAATACCGGTTGGCTGTGGAAGCCCGGCCCCATGCGTGACCAGCTGCCCACTGCCAGGTCGATCTGGCCATCGGCCATCATGTGCCGCGCTTCACCTTCCGAGGTGCCGACGGTTTCGAAGCGTACTGCCGGCGCTTTTTCACGCGCCGCCGCCAGCAGCGGTGGCACCAGCACCATCTGCCCCACGTCGTTCATGGCAATGCGGTAGAGCCGGTCGGAACAGGCAGGGTCGAAACGTTTCACCTGGTCAAGGGCCTGATTGAACTTGGCCAGCCCTTCCTCGACCAGGCCGATCAGGCGCTCGGCCATGGGTGTCGGCACCATGCCTTTGGGCGTGCGCACGAACAGCGGGTCATCGAAGCGTTCCCGCAGCCGCTTGAGTGCATTGCTGACCGCCGACTGGGTCATGAATACCTTTTCACCCGCCAACGTGACGCTGCGCGTGACGTAGATCGCCTGGAACACCAGGAACAGGTTGAGGTCGATCGAGTTGATATTCATGTTGGGCGTGTGATCACGCTGGCCATTCTAGTTTCGCTGGTGCATTTCAAAGCCGCATGGTGTCCATCACGACTCTTTGTTGGACACCGTCCGGCCCCTTGCCTAGCATCGTGTCCATGACTTTCACGATTGCCCTGCAACCCGGTGGCCGCTCTTTCCAGTGTGCCGGCTCGACGGACGTACTGCGCGCCGGGTTGGCTCAGGGTATCGCCTTGCGTTATAGCTGCCGCTCCGGAGTTTGCCGCACCTGCCGCGCACGCCTGGTTGAGGGCACGGTGGACTATGGTGCCGTCAATTCGCACTACTTGACGGATGCAGAAAAGGAACAGGGGTTCGTGCACCTGTGCTGCGCCCGGCCCTTGAGCGATTGTGTGGTGGAAGTGGCCGAGACCAACCTGGCCCTGCTACCGGTCAAGGTGCTGCCGGCGCGCGTGCTGAAGATGGAACGCCTGGCACCGGACGTATGTGCCGTGTTGCTGGGACTGCCACCGAACGAACCGCTTTTGTACCGCGCCGGCCAGTACCTGAGTATCCTGTTGCCGGGTGGCGGGCAACGGTATTATTCGATTGCCACCTGCCCCCGCGCGCAAGGTGTGCGGCAGCTCGAGCTGCATATTCGCCACCTGCCGGGAGGCGTGTTCACCGATCAGGTGTTTGGCAGCATGAAGCTACGTGACTTGCTCAGGGTCGAAGCGCCGCAAGGCAGCTTCTATTTGCGCGATGAAAGCGACAAGCCGGTGCTGCTGGTCGCAACTGGCACCGGCTTTGCGCCGATCCAGGCTCTGGTTGAAGCCAGCATTGCTGCTGGCGGGACCAGGCCCATGCACCTGTACTGGGGCGGGCGCCACGCCTGCGACCTGTACCGGCACACGCTGGCTGTGCGGTGGGCCACGGAACATGCCCATATCCGCTATACACCGGTTCTCAGCCACGCGACCGATGCTTGCCATTGGAAAGGCCGCTCCGGTTTCGTGCACCGGGCGGTGCTGGAAGATTACCCCGACCTGTCTGGGCACCAGGTGTACGCCTGCGGCGCGCCAGCTATGGTGGACGCGGCGCGGCGTGACTTCAGTGCGCAGGCGCGGCTGCCGGTCGACGAATTCCTTGCCGATGCTTTTATTACCCAGGCTGAACTGGCCAGCGCCACTGCGCCGGCCTGACAACAGCGCTGACCGCAACCATATCGAAGGAGTGCCCGGTGTTCGACGACCCCCTGCCCGAAAATTGCCGCGTGGACCCGGCGCCGCGCCAGTCCGTCATCCAGCCGTATTGCCTGGGCCACGGCACCCTGGAGTGCCGCAGCCTGGAACAGTCGCGCAAGTTCTACGAAGAGTTTCTCGGCCTGGAATGTGTACGGCACGCCAAACCAGCCATGGCGATCCGGTTGGGCATGCGTTTCCATGTGGTGTGTGTGGAGGTGGGTGACCAGATCCACCCTTGCAACGTGCTCAACCACTGGGGACTGGACGTGAGATCCCGGGCCGAAGTGGACCAGGCCCATGCACTGGCGCATGTCCACAAAGACAGATACGCCATCCGCCAGATACTCGGTGTGCAGGAAATGCATGGTGTGTACTCGTTTTATTTTGAAGACCTGGACCACAACTGGTGGGAAATCCAGCACTACGAAGGCGGCTTTTGCCACGACGATTATTTTGATTTTGGCGACCGCTTTGCAACGCCCGGCGATGAGGTCGCCCTGGACTCGCGAATCGGCGCCCTGCGGCCTTCTTGATCTCTCAGTCATGCCCCAAGTCAATGTTGCTCCGTTTGAAATCGACGTTGTTGACCGTTTTGGTGCCAGACTGCGCGCCGACGTGTACCTGCCCGCGGGCGGAACCGGTCCCTACCCGACACTGCTGGCGGCCTCGCCCTACCAGAAGTCCCTGCGCCACCTTCCTACGATGGGCGTGTTTCCGTTTGTCGAATACGGGCCGATCCAGTTGTACCTCGACCAGGGTTACGCCTATGTGATCCTCGACCTGCCCGGCTCGGGTGTGTCGGAAGGCATATGGGACCCGTGGGCCAAGTCTGAAGGCGAGTCCACGCACGATGTGATCGAACATCTGGCCGCGCTTGATTGGTGCACCGGCAAGATTGGCATGATCGGGCAGTCCTACTACGCGATGAGCCAGTGGAACGCGGCGCGCACACAGCCACCGCACCTGACCACCATCGCTCCCTACGACGGGTCGAACGACCCCTACCGCGACTGGATGTACCAGGGAGGTATTCCGGTGCAGGGCTTCCTGGGTTCGTGGTTGATTGGTTCGGTGATGATGCAGCACAAGGCACAGGGCCTGGACCCGCGTGGCGGTGGCCGCAACGAGGTGCTGGCGGATGTGATCACGCATTCGCTGGACGACGAATGGCAGCGCCGCCGCGCCGCGTTCTGGGAGCTGGACCGAATCGACATCCCGGTGTTCTCCATCGGGGTCTGGGGCAAGATGTCCCTGCACCTGCGCGGTAACGTCAATGGCTTCGAAGGCGTGAAGGGGCCGAAAAAGCTGCTGATCGCCGCACCCGACAGCTTCCATGGTGCGCAGATGTTGTTCAAGGATGAGCAGTTCCACCGCGACGAGTTGCTGCCCTGGTACGACTGTCACCTAAAGGGTATGGCCAATGCGGTGATGGACAAGCCGCCGGTGCGCTTCTTCGTCAACAATGCAGGGCATCATGCGAACAGCACCGACTGGCCGCCGCCGGACGTGCGGGCGGCAGCGTTCTATTTATCGTCCCGCAAGAGCGGCGTGGTGGTGTCGCTCAACGACGGGTCCTTGAGCGACACACCGCCGACCGGCGTCGGCGACGCCACCCGCTGGATCTATCCCGACGCGCAGTGGATTGCCGGTGTGACCACCTTCCATAACGGTATGCCAGACCATACCGCACGTGTCACCACATTTACCACGGCACCATTCGCCGACGGTCGTGAATTTGGCGGCGCGGGGGTGCTGGAGCTGCACGCCTCGTCGGACCAGACCGACATGGACGTAATGGTCAAGTTGTCGCTATTGCCCGCCCCGGCGCAACCCGGCGCGCCCCGCAAGCTGACCCAGGGCTGGTTGCGTGCGTCGCACCGTGCCGAAGACCCGGCGCTGACCCGTCTACTGCGGCCATTCCACCGCCACGACAAGGAAGAGCCCATCGTGCCGGGCCAGGTGGTGCTACTTCGTGTCGAGCTCATGGCCATGTCTTTTGTGGTCAAGGCTGGCCAGCGTCTGCGCCTGGAGATCAGCAACCACGACTCGCTGGCCATCGACCAATCCATGACACATTGGTACGGACAGAAGGTCGGGTCTGACACCTACCACCATGACGCGCAGTTTGTATCGCGTCTGCTGCTGCCGGAGCGGCCGCTGAGTCAATCGCCGCTGCCGTGAATCCGAAGCGAATTGGCTGAACCACCGTCTGCCATCTGCACACCTCTGCGCTATTGCGCCTTGATACCGGTCTGCTTGATGATGCCTTTGTAGAGCTCGTACTCGTCTGCCATGACCTTCTTGAACTCTGCGGTGCCCGACCCCACGCGGATGACACCGCGGTCCCGGAGTTTCTCTTCGGTCGCCGGCAGGCGCAG
>JANOCN010000629.1:0-3677 GCA_031412185.1 Betaproteobacteria bacterium
GTGCAGGCCAATGCCTATTTCGACAGCAGCCGCATGGCTTCTTCCAGCCCCTTGATGGTGAGCGGGTACATGCGCTGGTTGACGAGCTGCTGGATGACGGCGATGGACTGGCGGTACTGCCAGACGCCCTGCGGTTCGGGGTTGATCCAGGCGAATTTGGGGAAGGCGTTTGTCAGGCGTTGCAGCCACTCGGCACCGGCTTCCTCGTTGTTGTATTCCACGCTGCCGCCAGGCTGCAGTATCTCGTAGGGGCTCATCGTGGCGTCGCCGATGAAGATGAGCTTGTAATCCTTGTTGTATTTGCGGATGATGTCCCAGGTGGCGAACTTCTCGCTGAAACGGCGCCGGTTGTTCTTCCACATGAAATCGTAGACGCAGTTGTGGAAATAGTAGAACTCCATGTGTTTGAACTCGGTCTTGGTGGCCGAGAACATTTCTTCCACGCGCGCGATATGTTCGTCCATGGTGCCGCCCACGTCCATCAGCAGCAGTACTTTTACGTTGTTGTGGCGCTCGGGCACCATCTTTATGTCGAGCCAGCCGGCATTGGCTGCGGTGGCGCGGATGGTGTTGTCCAGGTCCAGCTCTTCCTCGTGGCCTTCCCGGGCGAACTTGCGTAGCCGGCGCAGGGCCACTTTGATGTTGCGTGTACCCAGCTCCTGCTGGTCGTCGTAATCCTTGTAGGCGCGCTGGTCCCACACTTTCACGGCGCTGCGGTTGCGGCTCTTTTCCTGCCCGATGCGTATGCCCTGCGGGTTGAAGCCATTGGCGCCAAACGGTGAAGTGCCGCCGGTGCCGATCATCTTGCTGCCGCCTTCGTGGCGCTCTTTCTGCTCTTCGAAACGCTTCTTGAGCGTCTCCATGAGCTCGTCCCAGCCCATCTTTTCGATCTTGGCTTTTTCTTCCGGACTCAGGTTCAATTCCAGGTTCTTGCGCAGCCATTCCAGCGGAATGTCGCGGGTGAAGTCGGCAACCATCTCGATGCCTTTGAAGTAGGCCGAGAAAGCGCGGTCGAACTTGTCGTAGTGCTTTTCGTCCTTCACAAGTGTGGTGCGGCTCAGGTAGTAGAAGTCGTCGATCTTGTAGCCGCTGGCAGAGCCCTCCGATCCGTCTTGCTCGGTGTTGGGGCCGACGACGCCCTCCTTCAATGCCTCCAGCAGCGTCAGGTATTCCTTGACCGATACCGGCAGCTTGGCCGAACGCAAGGTGTAGAAGAAGTCGATCAACATGGCTCGCTCCTGAGGAAGCTTTCGCGAAAATTATTCGCCGCGCGGCTTGTCGCGCAAGTACAGCAACTGCGCCCGGGCCTCGGGCCATTCGCCTGAGCGCATGCTGTAGATCACGGTGTCGCGGATGGTGCCGTCGCGGCGGATGGCGTGGCCGCGGATCACACCGTCGAGTTTGGCACCCAGACGCAGGATGGCGTTTTGCGACGCGAAGTTGAAGTTGTCGGTGCGCCAGCCCACCACATGGCAGCCCAGGGTATCAAACGCGTGGCCCATCATGAGCAGTTTGCAGGTGGTGTTGACGTGGGTGCGCTGGCAGCGTTTGGCATACCAGGTGTAGCCAATCTCGACCCGTTTTACGCTCGCGATGATGTCGTGGTAGCTGCTCGAACCCAGTACGGTGCCGCTCGCTGCGTCCAGGATGGCGAATGCAAAGCGGAGGCCGGCCTCGCGTGCGGCCAGCGCGTCGCGGATGTACTGGGCGGTCTGGTCGGGCTCCGGCACCGAGGTGATACGCAGGCGCCACAACTCGCCGTCCATCGCCGCGGCGCGCAAGCCCTGTTCGTGGTCGAGTGCAAGGGGCACCAGCTGGATGCCGCGATCCATCAGTGTGACAGGTTCAACAAAGGCCATGGTCTATCGCTATCGCTATCGGTATCGCGTTGCGGCAGCGGTCAGCGGTTGTGTCGCTGCATGAACACCAGCTTCTCGAACAAGGTCACGTCTTGTTCGTTCTTCAGCAATGCACCTACCAGCGGAGGTACCGCCACTTTGTCGTCTTTGCTGTGCAAAGCCTCGGGTGTGATGTCTTCCGCCAGCAGCAGCTTGAGCCAGTCCAGCAGCTCACTGGTGGAGGGCTTTTTCTTCAAGCCCGGCAAGTTACGCACGTCGTAGAACGTCTTCATGGCGGCGTTCAGCAGCTCTTTCTTGAGGCCCGGGAAATGCACGTCGATGATGGTTTTCATCGTGTCGGCATCGGGGAACTTGATGTAGTGGAAGAAGCAGCGGCGCAGGAATGCGTCGGGCAGTTCTTTCTCGTTGTTCGAGGTGATGAACACCAGCGGCCGGTGTTTGGCCTTGATGAGTTCGCGGGTTTCGTAGCAGTAAAACTCCATGCGGTCGATTTCGCGCAGCAGGTCGTTCGGGAACTCGATATCGGCCTTGTCGATTTCGTCGATCAGCAGTGCCCCCTGGTGGTCGGCTGTAAACGCCTGCCAGAGGATGCCCTTGATGATGTAGTTGTGGATGTCGCGGACCTTTTCGTCCCCCAGCTGCGAGTCGCGCAGCCGGCTCACCGCGTCGTATTCGTACAAGCCCTGCTGCGCCTTGGTGGTGGACTTGATGTGCCACTGCAGCAATGGCATGTTCAGCGCCTGTGCCACCTCTTCGGCCAGCATGGTCTTGCCGGTGCCCGGCTCGCCCTTGACGAGCAGCGGGCGTTTGAGCGTGATGGCCGCATTGACCGACAACATCAGGTCCTGTGTGGCGACGTAATTCTTGGTACCCTGGAATTTCATGGTGCTGGTGCGCAACGGCAAAGCCGTCGGCGGAAGATAAAAAAGGTGACCGATATAATGGGTGTGAGTCACCTCACATCCCAGCCTTCCCCTTGATTGTCTCCGCAAAATGAACAAATTGCTGTCGTCGATATTTGTCGTGCTTGTCACTTTGGTGACCGCCCAAACAACCAGCGCACAGGAGATCAAGGGCGACGCGAAGGCAGGGCAGGGCAAGATTGCAGCCTGCATCGGATGCCACGGGATCAAGGGCTACCAAGCCAGTTTTCCAGAGGTATACAAGGTCCCGATGATCGCGGGTCAAGGCGCGAAATACATTGTGTCGGCCCTTGCTGCGTACCAGAAGGGGGAACGCAGGCACCCGACCATGCGTGGCATTGCCCAGGCGCTCACCGATCAGGACATGGCCGACGTAGCCGCTTATTACGAAGCCAGTGGTCGGGTGGACGGGGCCGCGCCTGCGCCTGCTGCAAAAGCTCCTGAGGCTAGCGGCAAGGCGGCGGCGCTGGTTGCCAAGGGAGCTTGTTTGTCATGCCACGGCGAGGGCTTCAATAAGCCCATCGACCCCACCTATCCCAAGATTGCCGGTCAACACGCCGACTACTTGTTTGTTGCGCTCAAGTCGTACAAAACGGAAACCAAGGCGACCTGGGGTCGGTCCAACGGCGTCATGGGGGGCATAGCCAAGCAGTTCACCAACGCCGAACTCAAGGAACTGGCGAACTACGTGCACTCCATTCCCGGCGAGCTAAAAACGGTGCCCCAAGCCAAGTTCAAGTAGCGCGACGCTACAAGCGCCGAGCCCCTCAATCGGCGGTGGCATGCCGCTGCACACAGGCCACATAGGTTTCTCCATCTGGTGGGCGACCCGAGCGCTGGCTCTCCCACACCATGGTCCCCAAGCATCCCATCACGGCATGGTGCGCATCATGCA
>JANOCN010000630.1:0-11602 GCA_031412185.1 Betaproteobacteria bacterium
CCACTCCGCCCCAGTCTTCTGCGGCGGCTGCCGTTGCGAAGCCGGGATTGCCCGCCCCGGCAACGGGCGGTGTGCCGAATGGTCGCAAAGATGAGATCAGCCTGACCCTCAAGCCGGGGCAAGCTGCAGAGATCAAGCTGACCATGGTCAAAGGTGCCAAGGTTCGCTACGAGTTGGTCACCGTAGGAGGCGCGCTTAATTTTGATGCCCATGGGGACCCTGTGCAAACGCCGAAAGGTTTCTACCACGGCTATGGCAAGGGGAAGGGTGCACCAACAAACACAGGCGAACTGGTAGCGGCGTTTGATGGCACCCATGGCTGGTTCTGGCGCAACCGATCAAATGCCAGTGTGACGCTTACCCTGAAAACGGTCGGCGAATATAGCGCCATCAAACGCGTGGTCTGAGAATATGCAAAAGCACGTTCCCCATGAGACCCATCCCCAGATCGTCAAGCGCCTGAAGCGCGCTGAAGGGCACTTGCGCAGCGTGGTGGCAATGATCGAAGCCGGTCGGCCCTGCATCGACCTGGCGCAGCAACTGCACGCGGTCGAAAAGGCTATCGGGCAGGCAAAGAAGACACTCATCCAAGACCATCTTGACCACTGTCTTGAAGACGTGGTTGGCCCGCTGCAGCGTGATCAACGCCAGCTGATCGACGAGTTCCGGCTGATCTCCAGGTATCTCTAAGCAGATACGCCCATGACCGAGACTTTCTTTCTGTCAATTGTTGCCACGGGATTTGCCGTCGCTTTTGCCCATGCTGCCATTCCAACGCATTGGTTGCCGTTTGTGCTTACCGGCCGGGGGCAGCGCTGGAGCAAGGCGAAGACGCTTATGGTGGTTGCGCTGTGTGGCTCCGGCCATGTGCTTTTCACTACGCTGCTCGGGGTGTTGGTGGTCTGGCTCGGAATCGAAACGAGCAAGTGGACCGGCAATATCTTTCCCTGGATCGCTGGTGGCGCTCTGATCCTCTTCGGGCTCTACTACCTGGTCCGGCAGGCACGCGGCGGCGGGCACGGCCATAGCCATTTCGCGGGGGATCATGGTCATGGTCATGGTGCTCATGATGCCCATGGAGCTCACGCGCGTCGCCACAAAGTCGGGGTCGAGGAGCATGCCCATGCGGGCACCATCCAACCGGCGGTACCCACAGGGGTCACGCCAGCCAAATCAGACCGGGCGGCCATTCTCGGCCTGTTCACGTTGTTGACGTTTTCGCCCTGCGAAGGCTTCCTGCCGGTGTACCTTTCGGGCATCAGCTATGGCTGGATGGGTTTTGTGGTCCTGAGCGCGGTACTCGCTTTCGCGACCATCGCCGGTATGGTCGTCTTCACGTGGTTGACCATGGCGGGGATGGAGCGCTTGCGCCTCGGATTTCTGGAGCGCTACGAAAGCGCTATCCTCGGCACCCTGATCCTGTTCCTTGGCGTCGGCATCATCTTCTTCGGGTTCTAGCGGTCGCTGCGTCCAAGTTGGCAGCTACCGGAGTGCGGCCTCAGCCCTGTTCAGCATTTCCCCAGGGCGAAATGGGAATCGCAACCAGTCCTGCGTGCGTACTGTTCCAACCCGGGGAGAATCCGCCAATGACAGCACAAGAGCTCTTCGACTTGATTGCCAGATACGACACCTGGGTCTATGGTTTGTTGTTTTCCTACGCTGCGGCAAAGACGGGTCCCTTACCCATGGTGGCGGGCTACATCAGCTTTTCAGGTTCGATTGACTTGTGGGTGGTTCTTGGCACAGTGTTCACCGGAACCATGGTCGGTAGCCAACTGCGCTTCGTACTCGGGCGGCGCTTCGCGCCCTGGATCTACGACACATTTCCCCGCATTGCGCCGTGGCTCGCTTTGGGGGCGTCAGGCGTTGAGCGTTATGGCCGGTTGCTTCTGCCCTTGTACCGCTTCTCCAAAGGAACCTACACCCTGGTCGGGATGGGGTCGGGAGCGTCGCCTTTGCAGTGGCACCGGTTTGCCTTGCTCGACACCTTGGGGGCGTTGCTCTGGACTGCCGTTTGGGTTTTCGTAGGTTTCGCCATCGCAGCCGCCGGTGCGCAAGTGGACCCGCGGTGGGCAGCCTATTTCGGGCTCAGCCTGTTGGCCAGCGGCATTCTGTTGTCGGCAGTGTTTGGCAGGCACTTGAAGAGCGTGCTGCTGCCTCACGCGACGGAGGCGTTGGCGATCGCCAGGGCGCGCCGCCACAGAATGGCCTGACGCCGTTGGCGCATAACTGGCGGCGTCATCGCAGGTAGGGGTTCTTGAAGCTGGCCCTGGCCGATACGGTAACCAGTTGCTGGTTCCCGTTGGCGTCCGCAAATTGGAGTTGTATTGCTACGGCTTCACCTGCCTTTATGGCTTGCTGGAGGTCCATCATCATGACGTGGTAACCGCCGGACTTGAGCTCTACTGTCTTGTTGGCGGGAATCTCCAGACCGGCAAGGTAAGCGCGCATCTTCATCACGCCACCTTCCATTTTCATTTCATGGATTTCATTGATACTCGCGGCCGGTGTAGTAACCGCCATCAGCTTCACCGCTTGACCGGACGTTATTTTCATGAAGGCACCGGTGGCTTGTTGCCCGGGTACCGTGGCACGTACCCACGCCTCTTCAACTTTGATTTGTGCATTGGCCACAGCGCAGCCGCTGAGCAGCATCCACACGATCAGTCGCAGGTACGGGGTGTTCATAGGTGAATTTTACGGGGTGCGCGGAGGTGAAGGAATTGGAAGTCATGAAGTCGCTACTGAGTCAAGAAGTAACATGGTCCGCTGTCGACCATATCGAGAAGGACCGCCATGCGTATCAAAGAATTGAGTACTGCCACCGGCGTCGAGATCGAGACCATCCGCTTTTACGAGAAGCAGGGTCTGCTACCGGAACCTGCCCGCAGCGCGAACAGCTACCGGGAGTACGAGCCGTCACACCTGGAGCGCCTGGCGTTCGCACGCCATTGCCGAGCGCTGGATAGGCCGCTGGCCGTCGTCAAGCGGCTGCTCAACTTTGTCGACGCACCGATGCAGAACTGCGCCGATGTTGACCACTTGGTGGACGCGCAGCTCGCTCGTGTGCGCGCCCGCCTGAAAAGTATGCGGGCACTGGAGAAACAGTTGGTGCAATTGCGCGCCCAATGCAATGGTGAGCATGAAGCTGGGCAATGCGGCATCCTGCATGAACTGGTGGCGGCGGCCCATGGCGAGGCCTGTGCCTGCCACGGCACGACGCTGGCTTGAGTTGGCCAGGGTTGCGCCGTCAATGCAGCATCTGGCTGAGAAACCGGTGGGTGCGGCAGCGCTGTGAGCTGTTCCAGCCCGCGCACGGCGCAGACTGGTTCAAGGCTTCCTTGCACGCCGCTCCGCGCCGGAAAACCCATTCGGCAAAGCAAGCCATGACAGGCCGTGACACGCTGCTCGATGGCCTGCGCGGCATCGTCGGCATGCCATATGTGTTGACGCACGATCACCCGCAGGCCGACCCAGCGCCTGGGAAAACGACTGGCGCAAATGCATCCGGGGCCGCGCGCTGGCCGTGCGGCACCCTGCCATTACCGAAACAGGTGGCCGAGGTGGTGCGGGTGTGTGCCGCCCACCAAGACAGTACCGGTACAAGCATCACGCCCCAGAGCGTCAACATCAGGCTGGTGGTGGGATCGGTTCCCGATGCCTCGGGGTGCCAGATCGTGCTCAGCCAGCAGCGCATGAACACCGTACGCGCCATCGACGCAGCCAAGCCATGATCAGAGGCTTCCCCAGGGGCAAGCGATCACGCTGTGTCACTGATAGCAGTCAGGCCTGAGCGGCTGCCATACCGAGCAGATCCGCTGTGCGGTGCGCGCCGACGGGCGAGTGCGCCCGTGAGTACCAGGCCGACCAGCAACATGGCGTACTCCGCGGGCTCAGGTACCGGCGCCGTCGTGGCATACAGGTGACCGCCGGAACCGATGAAATCCGCATTGGCCGACAGTACATCTACAAAAAGGTAGCTGGTATTGGTCACGTCGGCCACGGACATCGTGTTTGCGGGATTGCTGTTATTGATGGCGCCGGCCGAAACATGCAGCTTCATGAGTATTTGGAAGCTGTCGCCGACCAAGGCGTCCACGTCGGACGTTACAAACCCGAGAGGGTTGAATTTGTTGATTACACCCCCGGTATGGAGAAAAGCTCCGTTTGAGCCGCGCGCCACAAGATCGACAGCGGCTTCGCTCAGGGCTGTAAATATTCCGCCTCCTGCGAAGCTGCCGGCCAAATCTATCGTGAAGCGCAGTGTCACCGGTGTTCCGACCGGAACACCGGTGACGCCCAGAACCGTTCCCACGTCGCTGAACCACGCATCCGACCTGGCCACCGCTTGCGCGCCTTCTATGCTTCCACCCAACATTTCCGCGAACGCCTTACCGCGCAACAAGCCAGGACTAGCGCTCGCGTTGGCGCTTGACGCAGAGGCAAAAAGACCGCTGCCTGCACTGACACTGGAAGCGAAACGCGGCCCCGCACCAGCCTGGTCCGGCGAAACAATCATCGGGGCGCCAGGACCGACCGTAGTCTGCACACACTGAAATTGGGGGAGAGGACTGCCGGCAACGTAGTTGTTGCAAAACGAATCGGATGCATGAGCGGTGGCGCTCAAAAAAGCGAATGGAAAAACCAACAGAAAAATTTTCGGCTTGAAATACATGGCTGCCTCCCGAGTAAAGCCAGCTTACTCCGAATGCTCAGGCTAGACAACTGGGTTTTCTCGAAAGCCTCGTTAACGTGTCGCGATCTTGCGCAAGCTCTTCCCCCCAAGCCTCGCGGCGGAAGCTGGAGCCGCTAAGGCAGCGGTTTCTTCCTCCCCAAGCTTCTCCAGAATCGGACAGTCGGGCCGCCCGTCGCCGTGGCAGCAATGCACCAGATGTTCCAGCGTTGCCTTCATGGCGAGTAGCTCCTGGGCCTTTTGCTCCAGTTCCAGGATATGCGCCTGGGCCAGCGCCTTGACCTGGCGGCTCGGGCGTTTGCGGTCATGCCAGAGCCCCACCAACTCCCCGATCTGCTGGATCGAGAATCCCAGATCGCGCGAGCGCCGGATGAAATGCAGCGTGTGTACCTCGGCCCCGGTGTATTGGCGGTAACCTGCGTCGGTGCGGTTGGGTGCCGGCACCAGGCCGACCGCCTCATAGTGGCGGATCATCTTGGCCGAAACGCCGGAGGCCTCTGCGGCTTGCCCGATATTCATGCTGTTTCTCCCATCTCGTTCAGTGTTTCATCAGGCCCATCCCCGCTCATTGCTTGTCCCCGATGGTGGCCGTGTCGTCGCGGGTGACGCGATCGGCCGCCAACGGCGCAGCAGCAGCGCGTTGCCCACCACACTGACGCTGCTGAGCGCCATCGCCGCCCCCGCAATCATGGGGCTCAACAAACCCAATGCTGCCAGAGGGATGCCCACAACGTTGTAAGCGAAAGCCCAGAAGAGCCCACGCTGAATGGTGGCATAGGTGCGGCGCGAAACATCCAGCGCGTCTGCCACCAGGCGCAAGTCGCCGCGCATCAGTGTGACACCTGCGGTTTCCATCGCCACGTCGGTGCCGGTGGACATGGCAAACCCCACATCGGCTGCGGCCAGCGCTGGCGCGTCGTTGATGCCGTCTCCGACCATCGCCACCACCTTGCCCGCACCACGCAGGCCCTGCACCAGCCGCGCCTTGTCACCCGGCAGTACTTCGGCGAATACCTGGGTGATACCGAGCGCGCGTGCCACAACCTGGGCGCTGCCCTGGTTGTCGCCGGTCAGCATCACGGTGTTGATGCCCAACAGGTGCAGCTGCTCGATGGCAGCACGGGCTGAAGCTTTCACCGCGTCACCAAAGGCCAGCAGCCCCAGAACCGTGGCCTGGCCAGCGTCAACACGCATGATCCACGAAACACTGCGCCCTTCAGCCTCCAGGCGGCTGGCCTCTGTCTGCAGCGCACCTGCGTCGGCGCTCAGCTCACATAGCAGGCGGCTGCTGCCCAGCACCAGGTGTTGGCCACCCACGGTAGCTTCCAGGCCTCTGCCGGAAAGCACCTTCGCCGCATCTGCCTGCGCAATCGGGAGACCCCGTGTACGGGCCTCATCCATCACCGCGCGCGCCAACGGATGCGTGCTGGTTTGCTGGAGCGCCGCTGCCAGGCCAAGCACGTCGTCTCTGTTGTGCCCATCTGCCACCAACACGGCAACCAGGGCCGGGTGACCTTCGGTCAGCGTGCCGGTCTTGTCGAACGCTACCGTGGTTACGGCATGGGTAATCTCCAGCGCCTGGGCGTCCTTTATCAGGATGCCGTGCTGTGCAGCCACGCCAGTACCCGCCATGATGGCCGTGGGTGTAGCCAGGCCCAGTGCACACGGGCAAGCGATCACCAGCACCGTCACCGCATTCATCAGCGCCTGCTCCCAGTTGCCCGAGAACACAGCCCAGCACACAAAAGTCAGCAGCGCAATGCCTAGCACCACAGGTACGAACACGGCACTCACACGGTCTACCATGCGCTGGATCGGTGCTTTGCCAGCCTGGGCCGATTCGACCAACCGGATAATGCGCTCAAGCGTCGTTTCTGCGCCCACCGCTAGGGTCCTGACCGTCAGTGCGCCTTCGGCGTTGATGGAGCCACCCGTGACTCGGTCACCGACCGACTTGGCGACCGGAAAACTTTCACCGGTAATCAGCGATTCGTCCACGTGGCCGCTGCCTTCGGTAACCATGCCGTCCACTGCAATCCGCTCACCCGGACGCACCAGCACCAGGTCGCCCAAAGCAACCTGGTCAACCGGCATTTCCACCGCCACTTCGTTTTGCCAGACCCGCGCGGTGGACGGCCGCAACGCGTTCAGCGCCCGGATCGCATTGGTGGTCTGCCACTTGGCGCGGTCTTCCAGCCACTTGCCCAGCAGCACCAGCGTAATGACCGCGGCCGAGGCCTCGAAATACAGGTGCGGCGTGCCGTGCTCAGCGTGTTGAAAGAGCAGGTAGACCGACAAGCCGTATGCGGCCGAAGTGCCCAGTGCGACCAGCAAGTCCATATTGCCGGCCCGCGCGCGCACGGCATTCCAACCGGCCCGGTAGAAACGCCAGCCCAGAGCGAACTGCACCGGTGTGGCCAAAGCCAGCTGGACCCAGCCGTTCAGCACCCAGTCGATGCCAAATAGCTGCAGCAGCATCGGTGTCACCAGTGGAATCGTGAGCGCTGCGCCGACGGCAACGGGCCACCACGGGGCCAGGCGCCGGACCGCGGCAGGTCTTGCGGGTTCCACCAGCTGCGCCCTGTAACCAGCGGTCTCGACCGCTGACAGCAGCGCCGCGACAGGTACGTCGGCACGCGCCTGAACCGTTGCTTTCTCGGTGGCAAGGTTGACGGACGCAGAAGTCACCCCAGGCACCTTGAGAATCGCCTTTTCGACCCGTGCCACACACGAGGCGCAGGTCATGCCGCTCACGGCCAATTGCATGCCGACTGGTTTACCGGGGGCTGTGTCGTTTACATTCATGGGGATTCTTTCAGTGCCATTCTGGCTGTTGGCAGGCATAGTCGAGCTTCCCACCATGGGAAGGTCAAGCGTGTCACCGAATTGGCACTCCTGAATAAAGGGATATTCCGTGCCCGCACTTGACATTCCAGCGGGGTCAAGGTGGATAGTGGAGCCCTTTATCGCTCCCACCAGGAAATATTCCATGATCAGTTTCGAAGTCAAAGACATGACCTGCGGCCACTGTGCCAGCACCATCACCAAGGCGGTAATGAGCACCGACCACGCCGCCAAAGTGCAGATTGACCTACCGTCGCACCGGGTCTCCATTGAGCCGGTCAGTGCAGACGCAAGCAGCCTGCGCGATGCCATTACGCGGGCTGGGTACACACCCGTGGCCGTCTGACGCCCATCCGCTCACTGAGCGCGCCCACAACATGATCGGTTCGCCACCGCCACTACCGCTGCCGCTGCGCTGGTTGCCCTGGTTTGCCGCTGCTGGCGTGTTGGTTACCGGCATACTCTGGCGCGACTCAGTGCTGATCGCCTGCGGCGTCGCATTCGCGCTGCATGCCTTCAGTTTGCAGATGGATGCTGGTGGCCCGTGGCCAGGTTGGCGTGTTGCTATCCGATGCTGGGCGATGGGCGTGGCTTCGTTGTTGGCTGGGCTGACATTGGGTTTGGTGGTACTTGCCGCTGAATTGGACTGGTGGGTACCGTCCAATGACCGGCCGACAGAAGTTTTGTGGGTGCTCGCCACTGCAACATTCGCCTGCCTGCTGGTCCGCAGCCGGTTTCCGGGCAAAGACTTCAGGCTGCTGGCCGATCTGCTGATGCTGAGCGCCGTCGTGTTTGCGCTGATCGCCAGCGCCCGCGGGTGGGAGGGGGTGCCGTGTGGTTTTGCGGCCTTGGTTGCGCTGGGTGTCATCCACGCGGGTTGGGCCTGGGTGCGCGGTGCAGGTGCATTCTGGCCGTCGGACCGGGGCTGGTAGGCGCCATGGATTTTGAACAACTCGTCCTCGCCCATGAGCCAGCCATCAGACTTGGCTTCTTTTTTGGAATGTTCGCTCTCGTCGCATTGTGGGAGTGGGCTGCTCCAAGGCGTGTGCGCACTTTGCCCCGTTCGCTGCGCTGGACCAGCAACCTGAGCCTGGTAGTTCTCAACACGGTGTTGATTCGCCTGCTGTTTCCGCTGGCTGCGGTAGGCATGGCGACCTATGCCAAGGCAAATGGCTGGGGGCTGCTGAACTACTTCAACGTTCCGCTAGTCATAGCGGTACCGGTTGCGGTGCTTGTGCTGGACTTCGCTATCTGGCTCCAGCACCTGACGTTTCACGCAGTACCGCTACTTTGGCGGCTGCACCGGGTGCACCATGCCGACCTCGATTTTGACCTCACCACCGGTACCCGTTTTCACCCTATCGAGATTGTTTTGTCGATGTTGATCAAGTTCGCTGCCATCGCAGTGCTTGGCCCGCCGGTGTTGGCGGTCGTGGTGTTCGAGGTGCTGTTGAACGCCACATCGATGTTCAACCATGGCAACTTCCGGCTGTCTGCTGCGTTGGACCGCGCACTGCGCTGGCTGATCGTCACGCCCGATATGCACCGGGTGCACCATTCCATCGAAGTTGACGAAACCAACTCCAATTTCGGTTTCAACCTGCCCTGGTGGGACCGCATTTTTCGAACCTACCGAGCCCAACCGCGCGCCGGGCATACGAGTATGACCATTGGTATCCGCAGCCACACCGATCCACGCCAGGTAGCGCGCCTGCCCGGCATGTTGCTGATGCCGTTCAAAGTGCAGCAGCACGATGGCAATGCAACCCGCCGGAGCGAGCCGTCATCTGCGCCTGAGCGGCCATGATCACGGCACGCAGCCGCCGCCCGTGCCGCGCTGCAGACACTATGTGAGCGTATGTTATGGCGCACGTGACAGAGCGGATTTCTCAAGTGGAATATGAAAGACCCATAGCGCTGACTATGGGCGAACCGGCAGGAATCGCAACCGAGATTTCTCTCAAGGCCTGGCTGGCTCTTCGAGAATCTGCGGGTTCGTTTTTCTTGATGCATGACCCGGATTGCGTCGCTGCAGCAGCGGCAGCCTTGGGTCTGCACATACCGATCCGGCGCATCCAGCATGCACGGGAAGCGGCGGCAATATTTCCGTGCGCGTTACCTATTTTTCCGATGCGGTTGGCAGTGCCCGCGCTACCCGGTTTGCTGAACCCGCGCAACGCACCCGCAGTGATCGACTCGATTCGGCGTGGTACTGAATTTGTAGAAAGCGGCGAGGCGCTGGCACTGGTAACCAACCCGATCCAGAAGGCGGCGCTCTACGCAGCAGGATTTGCCTTTGCTGGCCACACCGAATTCCTGGAGCACCTCGCGGGACAACCATACCGGGCCACGATGATGCTGGCCTGCGCAGCGCTCAGAGTAGTCCCGGTTACGGTACATGAATCTCTCCGGTCAGCGATCACGAGCTTGACCGCGGAGAAAATTGTCGCGGTGGCACTCGCCACTGCAAAGGCTTTGACGCGCGATTTCGGTGTCTCAAGACCCCGCCTTGCTATAGCCGGACTCAATCCCCATGCAGGGGAGGGGGGTGCCATGGGCCGCGAGGAGATCGATCTCATTGCCCCCGCGTTGAAAGTGTTGGCTGCGCAGGGAGTTCTGGCGACCGGGCCGTGGCCGCCCGATACGATGTTTACGGCCCGGGCTCGCCTTGCGTACGACGCGGCGATTTGTATGTACCACGACCAGGCCTTGATTCCCTTGAAGACGCTCGATGTGGATGGAGGCGTGAACGTAACGCTTGGATTGCCGTTTGTGCGGACGTCTCCGGACCACGGGACCGCCCTGAACCTGGCGGGCAAAGGCGTGGCCGAACCCGGCAGCCTTATCGCTGCGCTCCGTCTGGCCAGAGAGATCGCGACGCAACGGCAGAAACAATGAGGGCCTCTGGCATGAGAAAGATTCGTCTTGGAGTGAATATCGACCACGTCGGCACGATCAGAAACGCCCGTGGCGGCCTTCATCCCGACCCGGTGGAGGTCGCTTTACTGGCGTGCAAGGCCGGTGCAGACAGCATCACCGTTCATCTGCGTGAGGACCGCCGCCACATTCGGGACGCCGATCTGTTCCGTTTGAAGAATGCGATCAACGTGCCGATCAATCTGGAGATAGCGGCCACCCAGGAAATGGTCGCCATCGCGTTGCGGCTTGGGCCGCATGCGGTCTGCCTGGTACCGGAACGGCGCGAGGAAGTGACCACCGAAGGCGGGCTGGACGCGGCTGGCGGCATGGCGCATCTGCAGCCCATCATTGCGCAGCTCCGCGCGGCCGGATTGCGCGTTTCGCTGTTTGTCGATCCTGACGAACGGCAGATATTGGCAGCGGCGCAGCTTCATGCACCGGTAGTGGAACTGCACACGGGTACCTATGCCGGTGCGACCACCAGCACACGCGGGGCGGAGCTCACACGGCTCGCGAATGCTGCAGCAGCCACTGGGCGCCATGCGATCGAATGCCACGCCGGCCACGGGTTGACGTTCGACAACGTCGGTGCGGTAGCGGCGATAGCGAGCATCGTCGAGCTCAACATAGGCCACTTTCTCATTGGCGAGGCCATCTTTTCGGGTTTGGATGCCAGCGTCAAAGAGATGATCAAACGTATTGCGCTTGGCGCAGCGGGCACGACGTAAAGCGCCAGCGCCCAGCGACTGGCCCGCGCAAATAACACCGCGATCAGCCGGGCTACGGCATCATCATTTTTGCTTTGCGAGCCACTTGTCGAACTGTGCGATTTCCTTTTTCTGCGCCGAGATGATATTTTTGGCCATCGTTTTCATCTCAGGTGATTTGCCTTGCGCAAGCTCCATCTGTGCCATGTCCAGCGCCTGCTGATGGTGCATTTTCATCATCATTGCGAAGTCCTTGTCGGTGTCTCCAGACATTGGCATTTTCTGCATGTTGTCCATGCCCATCATCATTGCCTGCTTCATGTCACCTGTGCCGGCTGCGCCTTTGTGCATTGGCATGCTGGCAGAAGGCATGCTTGCTGAGGGCATGGCGGGTTTGGCGGTCTGTGCCAGCACGGCGGACATCAGGCTGAACGCGACC
>JANOCN010000631.1:0-1718 GCA_031412185.1 Betaproteobacteria bacterium
CTGGTTGAACCAGATGGCGTCGACGACACCTTCGATCGCGGCGTCCTGGTCGGCATCCTCGAACACGATGAAGGGAGACTTGCCACCCAGTTCCAGCGTCAGCGACTTGCCGCTGCCGGCCGTGCTGGCGCGGATCGCGCGCCCAACCTCGGTCGAGCCGGTAAACGCGATCTTGTCGACATCCGGGTGCGCAACCAGCGCAGCGCCGGTACTGCCGTCGCCATTGACGATATTGAACACACCGGGCGGCAAACCGATCTGCTGGGTGATTTCGGCGAACAGCATTGCCGTCAAAGGTGTGAACTCGGCCGGCTTGAGCACCACGGTATTGCCCAGCGCGAGCGCCGGCGCGACTTTCCAGGCCAGCATCAGCAACGGGAAATTCCACGGGATGATCTGGGCGACGACCCCGACCGGACGCTGGTCGGCGAACTCGGCCTGCTGCAGCTGGGCCCAGCCTGCATGGTGGTAGAAATGCCGCGCCACCAGCGGAATATCGATGTCGCGGCTCTCTCGGATGGGCTTGCCGTTGTCCAGTGTCTCGACGACCGCCAGCAACCGGGCATGGCGCTGCACCGCCCGTGCGATCGCGTACAGATAACGCGCCCGCGCATGGCCGGACAGCGCCGCCCACGGCGCCTGGGCTGCGCGGGCAGCCTGCACCGCGGCCGCGACCTCGGCGGCGTCGCCCTGTGCCACTTGCGCCAGCAGCGCGCCGGTGCCCGGCTCGCGGCTCTCGAAATGTGCGTGTCCCTCGGTGAAGCGGCCGCCCATGAAGTGGCCGAAACGCGCGCCGTGGCGCGCCAGCCAGGCGCGTGCCTGCTGGTCCGATTCGGGGGCGGTTCCGTACGCCATGGTGTCGAAAATGGTTTCGATGTGGGTCACGTTGGTTCTATCCGATGGGATGTCTGTGGAACGCGGAATAGCGGCCGGTCACGTGGTGCTCCAGCTGGCGCTCGATGTCGGCCAGCAGCGACGATGCGCCGACGCGGAACAGCGATGGCTCCAGCCAAGCGCGCCCGAGCTCCTCGCGCATCAGGAACTGGTAGGCCAGCACGTCTTTCGCTGTGGAAATGCCACCAGCCGGCTTGAAGCCAACCGAAAAACCGGTGTGTTGTGCGAAGTCACGGATAGCGCGCACCATCACCAAGCTGATCGGCTGCGTCGCGTTGGTGATTTCCTTGCCGGTGGAGGTCTTGATGAAGTCGGCCCCGGCCATCATGCACACCAATGAAGCGCGCATCACCTGCGTCAGCGAGCGAATATCGCCCGTCGCCAGAATAGCCTTCAGATGCGCGTCGCCGCAAGCCGCTCGGAAGGCGGCCACCTCGTCATACAGCAAGCGCCAGTTACCGGCAAGCACGTGCTCCCGGGTGATGACGATATCGATCTCCCGCGCACCATCGGCCACTGACGCAGCAATCTCCGCCAGCTTGGTTGCGTGCGGTGTGAGCCCGGCCGGGAACACGGTAGACACCGCAGCCACCTGGATTCCGGAGCCCGCCAACGCCGCCACAGCCGTGGCGACATAACGGTGGTACACACAGACTGCGCCCGCCTGGATGGCACGATGCTGCATTCCCAGCGCCTCGAGAATGTCGCTTCTGACCGGTCGCATTGCCTTGTCGCAAAGGCGCTGCACGCGCTGCGTGGTGTCGTCGCCACTGAGTGTCGTCAGGTCGATGCAGGTGATGGCCTTCAGCAGCCAGGCGGCTTGC
>JANOCN010000632.1:0-5391 GCA_031412185.1 Betaproteobacteria bacterium
GTCCGGGCCAGCCGCAACCGATTCACATTGTTCGCAAGCAAAGCGGTGCCGCACAAGGAGTTTCGTCATGAGCGGTGTTTTTGTTTTCTTTTTCAGGTCTATCCCTACGTCTGCTTCACCGTGTTCATCGCGGGCAGCTTGATCCGCTTCGACCAGAACCAGTACAGCTGGAAAAGCGATTCCTCGCAGATGTTGCGCGCCGGCACGTTGCGTTGGGGCAGCAACCTGTTCCATGGCGGCATCCTGTTCCTGTTCTTCGGGCACATGGTGGGATTGTTCACGCCACACAGTGTGTACGGACTACTCATGACAGCGTCGACCAAGCAGATGCTGGCCATCTTCGCCGGTGGTGCCGCTGGTTTTGTGTGCTTTGTGGGCCTGTCGCTGTTGCTGTACCGGCGCGTTTTCGACCCGCGCATCCGCCAGACCAGCCATCCCACGGACATTGCAGTCCTCGTCATCCTGTGGGTACAGCTGCTGGTGGGCCTGATCACGCTCCCGTATTCCTGGCAACACCGCGACGGCAGCATCATGCTGATACTTGCGGACTGGGCGCAGCGCATCGTCACGCTGCGTCCGGTCGACTCCACCGTCCTGGTGAACTTGCCCTGGCCGATTCTTTTCCACGTGGTGTTTGGCATGACGATCTTCCTGCTGTTCCCGTTCAGCCGGCTGGTGCATGTGTGGAGCGGCTTTGCCTCGGTGAGTTACCTGTTCCGTCCCTACCAGGTGGTACGCAGCCGCCGTCTGAATCTTCCGCCGGGCCACAACCAGCCGCCGGGCTCGCCCGACGTTGGCGTGAGGGGAAAAGCATGAGCTGCCGGGCCGCTCCCAACGCGCATAGCAACGCAGCGCGATGCGCGCAGATTGCCTTATGAATACCGACACTCTGACTTTGCCTGCGGCGCCGCTGGCGCGCATCAATGGTGTCCCGTTGCATAGTTCGGCCGAACCGCTCACGCCGGATGCGCTGCGCCAGCGGGGCTGTACCGAACTGCTGCGGCAGGCGGCGCAGTCGGCCGGTCTGCTTGATGCAAGCGACAGCGCCTGCGAGGACGGTGTCATCAGCGAGGCGGCCAGCAACGCGATCGACAGCCTGCTGGAGCAAAACCTGAAGGTGCCTGAGCCCTCGGAGGAGGCGTGTCGCCGACACCATGCGGCGCATCATCGGGCCTACAGCCCGGGCGAGCGCGTGCGGGTGCGGCACATCCTGTTTGCGGTGACGCCGGGAGTGGACGTGGTGGCCCTGCGCAAGCGCGCGGAGCCGATTTTTTTGGATGTGCGTTGTCACGATGGAAGCGCTTCGGAGAACTTCGCCGAGGCAGCGAGCAAGTGGTCCAACTGCCCCAGCGGGGCGCAAGGTGGCGAACTGGGTTGGTTGGTCGCCTCCGATTGCGCGCCGGAATTCGCCAAGGAACTATTCGGGCACGCCGAGGTGGGCGTCCTGCCTCGCCTGGTGCATAGCCGCTTCGGCCTGCATGTGGTTGAGGTGATGGAACGTGAGCCCGGCACGGAGCAGCCGTTCGAGTTGGTGCACGGTGCGGTGGCCATGGCGCTGCGGCAGAAAAGTTATGTCACGGCCCTGCGCCAGTACCTGCGCTTGCTGGCTGGTTCCGCCCTGGTCGAAGGCGTCGATCTTGCGGCGGCGGAGTCCCCACTGGTCCAGTAGCAGATGCCCGACAACAGCATCGCCTTGCCCGATGAGCTGCTGCAGCGGCTGCGACGCTTCCACGACCATACGTTTCCTGGCGTGCAGGAGCAGTTCCAGACCCTGGTCAAGGACGGCCAGCATCCGACCATCCTGTTCATCGGCTGTTCCGACTCGCGGCTGGTCCCGTATCTGCTGACCGGCACCGGTCCCGGGGAGTTGTTCATCGTGCGCAACGTCGGCGCTTTCGTGCCGCCCCACGACGGCTCCGCCGGCTACCACGGCACTTCGGCCGCTATCGAGTTCGCCGTGCTGAATCTCAAGGTGTCCCGCATCGTTGTCTGCGGCCACAGCCATTGCGGGGCCATTCGTGCCGCTTACGAAGGCGTGAGCGACGAGGCGGTGAATCTGAAAGCCTGGCTCGGCCTGGCCAGTGAGGCCCTGCTGCCGATGCAGCCCGGCCCAGAAGTGTTTCGCCGCACCGAGCAGCGCGCCGTGGTGCTGCAGCTCGAGCGCCTGATGAACTATCCCATGGTGCGGCGGGCTGTCGAGCAGGACCAAATGACCCTGCATGGCTGGCACTATGTCATCGAAGACGGCGAGATTCATGTCTTCGATGTCCGCCAGGGCGAATTTATCCCGGCGTCCATCGCCTCCCACAGTGGCACCGGCCCCTACCAGCCCTATGTGGAGCATGACGGGCAGGTCATTTCCCTGGACCCTCCTTCTTTTGCCTGACTGGAAACGCCATGGACATTTCAAGCTTTGACGACTTGCTGAAAGCGGCGCGGGCGCAGCCCGAGCCGCAGCGCCTGCTGTTCGTGTTTGCGGCGGTTGAACTGCCCGAGGACAGCACCCCTGACCAGAAAGCCGGGTTCGATGCGGGCGAAGGCGGGGCCCTGGTGCCCCTGATGACGGTGGACAAGGCGCTTGCCGACCTGCACAGCTTTGACGCGCTGGTTCAGGAAAGTGCAGACATGGGGCAGGACTGGCGCATCGTCTTCGCAGCGGCGATGTCTGGCAACGACGACCGATCCCCGTCCAGCGCCGATGCCGAATTACCCCTGCAGCGCATGGTCGAGGCGATAAAGCAAGGTGCGCATGGTGCCTTCATCCCTTTCGACCGGCAGGGACAGCCGGTGTTGTTTGGCTGACAGTCCTGCTGGCCCGACTCGGGCGAGCAGGCCAAGGTTCCGGCCGGGATCGCGGTCTTGCCAGGCCGCTGCGACTTGTGCGGTAAATTCAGGGCACTGCACCCTGAAACATGCCCGCACCCTACTCCCCCCTTCTCCAGGCCGACCAGGCTGGCGCCCGGCTGACCGGCATACTCGACTCGGCGATGGATGCCATCATCACGGTGGACGAGATGCAACGCATCGTGCTGTACAACCGCGCTGCCGAGAAGATCTTCGGTTTTTCCAGCGAGCAGGCACTCGGAGAACCGCTGGAAAAACTGATGCCACGGCGCTTTCGGGCCAGCCACGCCACCCACGTACACCGATTTTCCACGACCGGCACCACCTCACGGCGTATGGGCGACCGCACGGTGCTGTATGGCCAGCGCGCCAGCGGTGAAGAGTTTCCGATGGAGGCGTCGATCTCGCAGATTGATAGCCCCGACGGCAAGCTGTTTACCGTGATCCTGCGCGACGTTTCCGAGCGCGTGCGCGCCCAAGACGAACTGAGCGCCTTCGCCGCCGCCGCCCATGCGATCCGCGAAGAAGAAAAAACGCGCGTAGCGCGGGAACTGCATGACGAGCTGGCGCAGTCGCTCACCGCGCTGAAGATGGACGCGATCTGGGTGCGCGACAACCTGCCCACCAGCGCGCAGGCTGCTGCGTTGAAACTTGGTGAGATGCTGGACATGCTTGACACCACCGTGGCAGCGACCCGGCGCATCGCCGCCGACCTGCGCCCGCTGCTGCTGGACGACCTGGGCCTGGTGCCGGCCATTGAATGGCTGGTGCAAAACTTCAGCCAGCGCACTGGTGTAGCCTGCACACTTTCCGTGGCCGAGGAGATGGAATTGCACGAGCCCTACGCCACGGCTGTGTTTCGCATCGTGCAGGAGTCGCTGGCCAATGTGGCCAAGCACGCCCAGGCCACCCACGTGGACGTGCAGATGGAGCGCAGTGCCGGTGCCGTGGCACTGCGGGTCAGCGACAACGGCATCGGTTTTGTACCAGCCGCCCCGCGCCAGCCGCATTCACTGGGGCTGATGGGCCTGCGTGAGCGCGCGCAGCTACTCAAAGGCAACATCCGGATCGAAAGCCAGCCAGGCGCTGGAGCCCACGTGCATGTGACGATTCCGGTGCTGGATGCGAGGTTGGCAGCGTGATCCGGATCGTGGTTGCCGATGACCATGCGATCGTGCGCGAGGGGCTAAAACGCATTGTCGCGTCGGTCGACGACATGGAGGTAGCAGGCGAGGCCGCGGACAGCGCCGAAGTGATGCAACGCGTGCGCACACTCGACTTCGACATATTGATGCTGGATCTGTCGATGCCCGGACGCAGCGGCATGGAGCTGATCCGCCAGGTGCATGCCGAAAAACCGAAGCTGCGCATCCTCGTCTTGAGCATGCACCAGGAGCTGCAATACGCCGTGCGTTCCATCAAATCGGGGGCCAGTGGTTACCTCACCAAAGAAAGCGCACCAGCGCTGCTGGAGCAAGCGATCCGCCAGATCGCTGGTGGTGGTGCCTTCGTCAGTGCCGACGTAGCGCAGCAATTGGCTCTGGGCGCCATGCCCGGCAGCGAAGTAGCGGCGCACGAGAGCCTTTCGGCGCGCGAGTTCGAGGTGTTCCGGCTGCTGGTTGCCGGTGTTTCAGTGACCGAAGCGGGTGCCAGGCTTAACCTGTCGGCCAAAACCGTCAGCACCCACAAGGCCAACCTGATGCACAAGCTTGGGTTGCACAACCCCAGCGAGCTGATCCGCTACGCCCTTAAACACGGTCTGGCCGAACAGCTCGGTCCGTAATGTCGGCCTAGGAATCGTCCTAGTCCGGCCCGGTGCCGGCCTAAGCCTCTTCCAGACAGCACCGAGGCAAGTCCCGGACGCCGCTGATGGCTGCCGTGCAGTTCAGCGGCGACAGTCACGGCATGCTCCAACGCGGCAGTCCTGTCACGGTATTCCTGGCCGACGATTCGACCGCCATCCGCCAGCGCGTCAGCGCGATGCTGGCACCACGCGCCATTCGTATTGTGGGTGAGGCGGCGACGCCGCAAGCCTGCATCGAAGGCATTCTCGCCACCCGACCTGCGGTGGTGGTGCTGGACGTCCAATTGGAAGGTGGCACCGGGTTGCAGGTGCTGCGCGCGGTACACCTGACAGCACCCCAGATCGCGTTCATCGTTTTCAGCAACCACTCCGGGCCCGCCTACCGCAAACGGTACCTCAGCGCGGGTGCGATGCACTTCCTGGACAAGAGTACCGAAGTCGACCAACTCGCGTCCGTCATCAAAAAGGTCTCGCAGTATGCCAAGCCCTGATCCCGCACCACACCCGCCGCAATGCTCCAGCTGCCAGCTGCGCCACATCTGCCTGCCCTCCGCTATGGCTGGCAGTGACACTTTGCAACTCGACACGCTGGGTTTTAAACGACGTCGGCTACAGGCCGGTCAGACTTTGTACCGTGCGGGTGATGAATTCCATTTCATGTACGCAGTACGCAGCGGCACCTTCAAGTCCGGCTTGCAGCTCCCCGATGGCCGCACGCAGGTGAGCGGCTTCCACATGGCAGG
>JANOCN010000633.1:0-8813 GCA_031412185.1 Betaproteobacteria bacterium
CTTGACCAGTGGGGCGTAGTAGGGCGGTGGCGGCTGGTTCAGCAACCACCGGCTGCTGGTGACACCGTGGTCGTCAGCGGTGATCTGAAGCGGCGTCTTGTCGGTACCGGCGCCCGCGAAAGACGAACGGTGCACCCAGGCTACATGGGAGGGGTCAAGCAAGTTGTCCACCAGCCACAGGTAGTGGCAGGCGACGCTCAGGCTGTCGCCCTGGGTGATGTGCCATGTGGGGTTGTCGTGGTTGTCTATCTGAAATACGTCGCAAGCGGGTTCCCGCCCCGGGTCGCCCATCCAGACCCACAACAGACCGTAGCGCTCGCGCACCGGATAGCTGCGCACCACGGCAAATGGCGGTATGCGGTCCTGGGTGGCGGCGTCAATGCATTTGCCGGAGCAGTCGAAGGTCAAGCCGTGGTAGCCGCATTCGACCGCATCACCTTTGAGTCGGCCCATCGACAAGGGCAGCTTGCGGTGCGGGCAAGCGTCTTCCAGCGCGACCGGGCTGCCGTCTTGCTTGCGGTACAACACGATCGCCTGTGACAGCAGCTTCACCGGCTGAAGGCCGCGTCCAATGCTGACAGACAAGGCAGCCACGTACCAGCAGTTGTTCAGGAAATCAGACATATCAAACATTCGGGTGGTGTTTCGTACGTCGAGTTTAGGCGAGGGACGAGTGCTTGACGGCGCTCCGCGTGCGGCAGACAATTTCTGCTCCAACGCACCTCCAGATGGAAAGACAACGTCTTGTCCGCCATGATTGTTGTCGAATTCGCTCCCAGCCTGCGCCGCCATGTGGAATGCCCGCCACAAACTGTCGCTGGCGGCAGTTTGCGTGCGGCGCTGGAGGCGGCGCTGCTCTGCGCACCTGGACTGGCGCACTATGTTTTTGATGACCAACGCGCCATTCGCAAACATGTGGCGGTGTTTGTGAACCGTCGCATTGTGAACGACCGTCAACACCTGAATCAGCCCCTGCAACCGGGAGACCGGGTACTGGTGGTACAGGCGCTTTCGGGTGGCTGACCCCTGCAATTCGGCAAACACCAGGAGTTAACAGTGCACACCTTGCTTGTCGCGTCCCGCAAGGGGCTGTTGGTGTTTTGCGGGAAAGCCACGCAGTGGGACCTGGCGGGTCACTATTTTGTTGGAGAGCCCGTCACCCAGGTGCTGGCCGATCCGCGCGACGGCGCATGGTACGCAGCCCTGCGCATGGGACACTTTGGCGTCAAGCTGCGCAAGAGCGTGGACCAGGGTGCCAGCTGGCACGAAATCGCAGCACCGGCTTTCCCGGCAAAACCCGTTGACGGCCCGTGGGCTGATGACGTTACGCCCTGGAGTGTCGACCTGCTGTGGACGCTGGTGCCTGGAGGGGCCGGCGAACCCGGAACGCTGTGGGCAGGGTGCATCCCGGCCGGATTGTTCAAGTCCGTTGATGGGGGTGCCAGTTGGCAGCTCAACACTGCGTTGTGGCAGGAGCCGCTGCGCCGCGACTGGTTCGGTGGCGGGTATGACCTGGCAGGCATCCATTCCGTGCTGGTGGACCCGCGCGATGCGCGCCACTTGACGGTGGCCGTGTCTTGTGGTGGTGTCTGGCAGACCTTTGACGGTGGGGTGACGTGGATGTTGACAGCCACCGGGATGCGGGCCGACTTTGTGCCTGAGGAAGCGGCGCAGGACGGCAATGTGCAGGATCCGCATTGCCTGGTGCAGTGCGCTGCCGACCCGGCTGTGCTGTGGGTGCAGCATCATTGCGGCATCTACCGGTCGGCCGACGGCGGGCAGCTCTGGCTACCGGTTGCCGCGCCCAAGCCCTCCGGATTCGGGTTCGCCGTGGCCTGCGACCCGCGCGACCCTTTGCGTGCCTGGTTTGTGCCGGCGCAAGCCGACACGGTGCGTATCCCTGTGGGAGGAAAGATGGTGGTGACGCGCACAGACGACGGCGGTGCCAGCTTCCAGGCCTTTGGCACCGGGTTGCCGCAGGATCATGCGTGCCATCTGGTCTATCGCCATGCGCTGGAGGTGGCGCCTGACGGCCAGACCCTGGCCATGGCGTCCACTACCGGAGCGTTATGGGTCAGCAGTGACGCTGGCGAACGCTGGCACAGCGTGTCGCGCGATCTACCACCGGTGGCGGCAGTGCGATTCGCAGTTTGAACACCGGCGCAATCAGTCCAAAGGTTTTTTGTCAGCACCACTATTTGTGCGCGAGCGCACAGACGGCGCGGGAAAACGTCTGGATACTGACTTTACTTCGCGCTCGGGCATTTTTTTGAATCCAGCCGGTTGCGGGGTGCGTATTGCTTGGGCAGGCAGATGCCTGCGCGGTCCAGCGGCACATCCCGTGCTGACTACCCATAACTGTTTTGGAGCCCGACCATGACCCTACCATTGTCCCGGCGGTTGCCGGCCTTGAGCCATCTGAGCACAGCAGTCTTGCTGGCTGCTGCCGTGCTGGCGGGCTTTCCAGCGCAGGCTTCCAGCCATCGCGAGGCACCGTTCATCGCGACCCAGCCCAAGGTAGACGGCACGGATCTGTACCTGTTCAACAGTTACGAGACCGGGCGCAGTGCTTTCGTCACCATGATTGCCAACTACCAGCCGCTGCAAGACGCGTATGGCGGCCCTAATTATTTCAAGATGGATCCGAATGCGCTGTACGAAATACATATCGACAACAACGGAGACGCCCGCGAAGACCTGACGTTCCAGTTCCGTTTCCAGAATGTTTTCAAGAGCATTACGCTGCCTATCGGCGGCCAGAATGTAGCGATACCGTTGACCCAGGCTGGCCAGGTGGGGGCACCCAATGACCCGGCACTCAACGTGAACGAGAAGTTCACGCTGGCGCTGGTGCGCGGCGACCGCCGTACCGGGGTGGCCACAGCAGTCAGCCGCGTCGGGAGTGGTGCCACCGTATTCGACAAACCGGTGGACAACATCGGCACCAAAACCATCCCCAACTATGCGGCCTACGCTGCCCAGCACATTTACGACGTGAACATTCCTGGCTGCAACACGCCAGGGCGCATGTTTGTGGGCCAGCGCAAGGAGGCGTTTGCGGTCAACCTGGGTGCGATTTTTGATCTGGTCAACGCGCCGTTGTCAGTGATTACCGACCCGGCGCTGATCAATGCAGCGCCGAACATAATTGATGACAAGAACATCACCACCTTGGCGCTTGAAGTCCACAAGTCGTGTCTGGTGGCGACCAACAGCTCCGACCCGGTCATCGGTGCATGGTCTACCGCCAGCGTGCGCCAGAGCCAACTGGTGAATGCAGCGCCGCCAGCCGGGCACCAGACCACGGTTACCTATGGTGGGGCGTGGGTGCAGGTGTCGCGCCTTGGAATGCCGCTGGTTAACGAGGTGGTAATTGGCCTGCCGGACAAAGACCGGTTCAACAGCTCGCTGCCGCGCAACGACGGACAGTTTGCATCGTACGTAACCAACCCGACCTTGCCAGCGCTGCTCGAGATCGCACTCAGTATTCCAGGCACAGCCCCCACCAACTTTCCGCGCAATGACCTGGTCACGACTTTCCTGACTGGTATTGCCGGGGTTAACAAACCGCAAAACGTCGTGCCTTCTGAAATGCTGCGTCTCAACACTGCAATTCCCGCAGTGGCATTCGGACAGCAAAACCGACTGGGCATCGTGGGCAACATTCTTGCCAATGGCTCCGATAACGCGGGTTATCCGAATGGACGCCGTCCCAAGGACGACGTGGTGGATATCTCGCTGGTGGCCGTGATGGGTGGCTTGTGTGCGGCCAACAATGGAAATACCCTGGGCTTTGGAGCTGCTTGCAACCCGTCTGCGGTGCCGCTGGCGACCAATGGCACGGTGTTCAAACTGCATGACGCTGTGGACCAAGCGGTGGTGCCGTTGCTCCCTGGCTTTCCTTACCTGAGCACGCCAATACCGGGCGCCCAGTAATTTCTTATCCCCATCCCCGGAGCAACCCACTATGAAGAAAGCACTATCCACCCTCGCTTGCGCCGCGCTGCTGGCCTTGGGAGGCGTTAGCCAAGCCGCAGTCATTACCTTCGACACGCCGGCACTGGTCGATATCAATGTCGACCCTGCCACCTACGATGAAAGCGGCTTCCGGTTCTCCGGCCCGGTGACCACTTTTTTGCCGCTCGACGGGATTGGCACCGGCGGCTCCCCGGGACTGCTGGTGTTTGGCGGCAACACACTGAAACTGACGGCGTTGGGCGGTGGCCCATTCAATTTGCTGGATTTCGACTACGCCGCATTTGACTTCGGCTTTGGCGTGGACCCAGCCGCAACGCTGGTGGTAACGGGTATGTTCGACGGCATGGGCCCACAAACCCAGGAATTTCTACTGGACAACACGGGCGTCGGGTATCAGAGTTGGTCGAACTTGACGGCGGTGAGTTTCTTCTCGACCGCCGATTTTGTGCTGGACAACATCAACGCAGTGCCCGAGCCCGGTTCGTTAGCGCTGGTGGCAGTAGCCATGGGTGGGCTGTTGGTCGCACGGCGCCGGCGCGCGGCATTTGCATAGTCTTTCGGGCCAGAATCAAGGGATGCATTCGGCAAATTCGGCTGCTACCGCGCGTACTCCCCTGGTCCTGGTTCCGGGGCTGATGTGTGATTCAGCTGTGTGGGAGCCGTTGTTTCCCGTGTTGGCGCCGGTGGCCGAGTTCCAGGTAGTGGACCACCGTTCTGCGGACAGCATCACGACCATGGCGCGGCAGGCTCTGGATGATGCACCCGAGGTGTTTGCGCTGGCTGGCCATTCGATGGGCGGGCGGGTGGCGCTGGAAATGCTGCGCCTGGCACCGCAGCGTGTGCTGCGGCTGGCCTTGCTCGACACCGGTTTCCGCCAACGCGTTCCAGGCCCTCAGGGCGACGCTGAGGCGCGCGGACGCCACGCCTTGTTGGCCCTTGCGCGTACAGAGGGTGTGCGAGCCATGGCCAACCAGTGGGTGCAGGGGATGGTTCACCCAGCACGGCTGGCCGACGCTGGATTGCTGGAGGCCATTGTGGCGATGTTTCAGCGCCAATCGGCCGACACGTTCGCGCACCAGATTCATGCGCTGCTGAACCGCCCCGACGCCGCGCCCGTGATGGCGGGCGTGCGGGTGCCGACGCTGGTGTTATGTGGTCGGGAGGATAGCTGGGCACCGGTATCGCAGCACGAAGAAATAGCGGCGCTAGTGCCGGGCTGGTCCACCCTGCGGGTGGTCGAATCGTGCGGGCACATGAGCCCTATGGAGCAACCACAAGCGGTGGGGCACGCACTGCTTGAATGGCTGCAGTCCGGCATTTCCGAGGCGGCATTGGCCCCGCGCGCCGCGTAGGGGTGAAACCCCCGCGCCTGGGCACTCAGATCATCACACCCAGGATCACGCTGGAGGCCTTGAACAGGGCCGTTGCTGTTGCGCCTGGCGCCAGAGCGAGTGCCTTCAAACTCGCCTGGGTGATGGTGGCGGCGATCGTGGTGCCCCCGGCCAGTGCAATCACCACTTCTGCGTTGACGAGGCCCGGCGTTACCGAGACCACCGTGCCCGACAACTGGTTGCGCGCCGAAATCCGTGTTCCATCCAGCCCGGTGGCAATAACGATGGAGGACGCCTTGACCAGCGCAAACGCGGCCATGTTGGTGCGCAGGCCCAGCGACTCGGTGCTGTCGCGCGTGACGATCGCCACGATGCGTGTACTACCGGCCAGGGTCAGCTCCACCTCGTCGTTGACAGCACCGGCGCGCACCGCAGTGACAGTGCCGGCAAATTGGTTCCGGGCGCTGGTTCTCATGTTCAGGGTCCTCAAAACGGTGAAGTCGGTTTGCAGGTCCACCGCGTCATCACTGAGCAGCTTTACAAACCGCTGGTGCGCGGCAGCCAGTTGGGTAAAACGCTCGACCAGCTGGCTACCGCGCGCAGTGAGCCGGGTCGAGCCACCACCCGCGCCGCCGGTAGTGCGTTCCACCAGTGGCGCGCCAGCCAGGTTGTTCATGGTGTTGACCGCATCCCATGCCGCCTTGTAGCTCATGCCGATGGCTTTTGCCGCCTGCGTAATGGAGCCTTGGGTGGCAATGGCCTGTAGCAGCCCGATTCGGTCGGCCCCGCCCAGGTTGTCGCGGCCTACCGTCAACCAGAGCGCACCTTGCAGCGCCAGCGGTTCCTCCGTTGTCTTGCGTTTGCCAGCCATCGGATTCATTCGAACAGCGCGTCTTGCGCCTGGGCCCGCGTAACGACCCGCCCACCCGCCAAAAAAACCACGTCATCACCCAGGCAGGCCACATCGTCTTCGTCGTGAGTGATCAGCAACATGGGTATCCGGATGTCGGCCAGCAGTTGTGCAAGCTGTTCGCGAAGGCGCTGGCGCAACGCCTTGTCGAGTGCGGCAAAGGGCTCATCCAGCAACAGGGCGCGTGGCTGTGCAACGAGTGCGCGTGCCAGCGCCGTGCGTTGCTTTTGTCCGCCCGAGAGCTGGTGCGGATAGTGGGCTTGCAGGGGTTGCAGCGCAAAAGCTTCCATCCAGTGGTCCACCGCCTCGTGCGCCGTACCCCGGGAAGGATTGCGCCAACCGGTGCGCAGTGCAAACGCGATGTTCTGGCGCACCGTGAGGTGCGGGAACAAGGCGTAGTCCTGAAACACGTAGGCCAGACGCCGCGACTGTGGCGACAGGTTAACCCGCAGTGCGCTGTCGAATAGCGCCACACCTGCCACGCGCACATGGCCACTGTCGGGCTGCAGCAGACCCGCAACCATTTTCAGCGTGACAGTTTTTCCTGCGCCGGATGGCCCGAACAGCACCAGCCGCTGTGCGGCGCTACTGCAGGCCACCGCAAGATCGAAATGGCGCTGTTGGTGCTGCAGCCTCCGCACCAGGTTTATGTCCCAGGTCACAGGGCTAACCTCCGTGCTACGCACTGCGGTGTCATGAGCCTTCGGAACGGCCGGGCGGTCATTTCGAAACACCTCCGTGCTACGCACTGCGGTGCTATGAGCCTTCGGAACGGCCGGGCGGCTCATGCTTGCTGCGCGACGCGCCCCGGTACCAGCCAGCCCGCAGCCAGCAACACCGCCATACAGGTGACGACGGTCACGCCGACCAGAAAATTGGCGGTGTGGTCCTGCCCGGCCTGCACTGCTTCGTAAACCGCAATCGACAAGGTTTGGGTTTTGCCGGGGATGCTGCCCGCCACCATGAGCGTAGCGCCGAACTCGCCAGTGGCGCGCGCAAATGCGAGCAACAGTCCGGCCAAAGTTCCGCGCCAGGCCAGCGGCAACGAAATGCGAAAAAACACACCGGTCTCGGAGATGCCCAGTACCCGCCCGGCCTGTTCGAGCTGGGGCTCGACGGTTTCAAATGCCGCGCGGGACGCCTTGAAGACCAGCGGGAAGGCGACCACGGTGGCGGCGATCACGGCGGCTTGCCAGGTGAAGATCAACTGGATGCCGAATTGCTGCTTCAGCCACGCGCCCAATGGCCCCTGGCTGCCAATGAGCACCAGCAAGTAATAACCCAGTACGGTTGGCGGCATCACCATCGGCAGCGTCAGGGCAGCGTCCACCAGTTCGCGGCCTGGGAAACGCCAGCGCGCCATGACATAACCCGCACCCACACCCAGCACCAGGTTCAGCCCGGTAGCCCAAAGTGCGACCTTGAGCGTTAGCAGCAGCGGAACCCAGGCGGCTTCCATAGCATCAGGGCTTGCCGAAGCCGAACCTTGCCAGCACCACCTGCGCCTGTGGCGACTGCACAAACGCCACGAAACGCTCAGCCGCTCCCAGGTTGCTACTGGCGCTGACCGGTGCGATGGGGTACAGGATCGGGGTGGGGGTCGGAACCACCAGCGCGATCCGCACTTTGCCCGGCAGCAACGCGGCATCGGTGGCGTAGACAAACCCGGCGTCTACCTCTGCGCGGGCGGTGTAGTCCAGCGCCTGGCGCACCGTCTGCGCTCCAATTATCTTGGGCTCGATCGCTGGCCACAAGCCCGCACGTTCGAGTACAGTTTTGGCGTAGCGGCCCACCGGCACACTGGCCGGCAGGCCGATGGTGATGCGCTGGTAAGCCGGTTGTGCAAGGTCCGCAATTTTCAAAGGCATGAGGCCACTGGCGGCCGGAACAATGACAACCAGTCTGTTGGACACAAAGTTGCGCCGCAGGTCTGCCTGCACAAGGCGCTGGGTTTGCGCCTGGTCCATGGTTTCCTGGTCGGCACTGGCAAACACGTCCACTGGTGCGCCCTTGGCGATCTGCTGCAAAAGTGCGCCAGACGCACCAAAGTTGAACAACAGCTTCGTGCCGGGGTTGGTGGCCTCGAACGCAGGGCCCAACGCCTGGAAGGCATTGGTAAGGCTGGTGGCTGCAGAGACAGTCAGTTCAGCTGCTGCGGCATTGACCGCCAACAGGCAGGCAAACGCCGTGGCGAGCATGGAGGTCGGGGACTGCGCAGATTTCATGGTGGCGGACGCTTGCGGTGTTTCGCAATATAGTACACGCTATTGCGCTATCTTTTTGTCTTCGCGCCAGCGTTTGTACGGGATCAGGCCGACGTGGCACTCAGCTCCGTTCGTGTCACCCGCCCTTCGGGCTCCTTCTTTACCTCACTGCGCCGAGCGCCACGCCGACCTGATCTGCGAGGATGGAGAGCGCGCCGTGTTCCGGCACCGGCACACCCACCATGCTGGCTGCCGAGGACGTTGGGGCGGGTGGCGGAGCAAAGTAGAGAAGCAACTGTGTTCAAAATCAAGCTGCTTTTGCAATATTTTCATGCTTCATGTCCTGTGCATATGTCTGGCTAAAGGCCCGTCCTGAGCGCACGACTGCGT
>JANOCN010000634.1:0-2824 GCA_031412185.1 Betaproteobacteria bacterium
CCTCGATTGATCTGGCGTTTATGGTCATCTCGCGCGCCACGCCAAATGTGGCCAACCTGCTGGAGCCGCTGGAGTCGCTGATGCAGGCCAACCCGATTGACGATGCCAAGGACATGTTTCCCGGCCTCATGGCGGCGATGAAGTTCGGGGGCAAGCAATATGCCATTCCGCAGCGCCATGCCACTACCGGTTTCCATTACAACGAGGCCATCTTCCAGGAGCGCGGTGTACCGATTCCCAAGACCTTTGAAGACGTCATCGAGGCGGCCAAGAAACTCACCTTCACGCGGGCCGATGGTTCGCAGGTGTTCGGCTTCTTGATTGAAGGCGACAACTACCCGAATGTGATCGACATGGCGCGTGCCTATGACGGCGATTTCATCACGGCCGATTTCAAGCTGGCCATCAACACCGGTCCGATGCTGCGCGCGGTGCAGACGCTGCGCGAGTTATATGCCGCCGGTGTGATGCCGCGTAACTGGACCGCGATCAAGGGCGAAGAAGTCAACACCTGGATGCAGACCGGGCGGGTGGCAATGACTATCAACTCGTTCGGTCGCACCCAGTTCTACAACGACAAGGACAAGTCGAAGAACCCGGGTGCCATCAAGGTCATGGCGCTGCCGGCGGCGCGCGAGATGCAGGCCAAGTACCCCAGCGCAGCGCCCGCCAAGACCGAATTCTGGTCGATGTGTATTCCCAAAAGTGCCCGCAACAAACCGTTCGCGTGGAGCCTGATCAAGGAGCTTTCGAACAAGGAGAACACGCTGAAGGCCGCGCTCAATGGCAACGGCCCGGTGCGGGCGTCCACCTATGCCGACGCGCGGTTTTCCACCACGGTACCGTACGCCGCCGCCGAAGCAGCAACACTCAAGGTTGCGCGGGTGCCGATACCGGCGTTTGACAATGCGGCCAAGGCTGGCGATGTGTTTGTGGAAGAGCTGCAGGCCGCGGTGCTGGGCCGCAAAGGGGTCGCACTGGCCATGGACGACGTGGCCCGGCGGGTCAAACCTCTGTTGCCGTGAATACCGCAGTGTCGCAACACTGCGCCCGGGAAGACGGCCTCACAACCGCGCTGGCGCGTGTGCCGCTGGCCAACCTGCCCACACCGTTCGAGCCCGCGCCGCGTTTGTCGGCCGCGCTGGCTGGGCCGCCCATCTGGATCAAACGTGAAGACCTGAGTGGGCTGGCGCTGGGTGGCAACAAGCCGCGCCAGCTGGAGTTCCTGATGGCCGACGCGATAGCGCAGGGTGCCCAGGCCGTGGTCACCACGGCGGCGGTGCAATCCAACTTTTGCCGCGCCTGCGCAGCAGCAGGTGCCAAGCTCGGTATCGGGGTAGGTCTGTTGCTGCGCGGTAGCGGTGAGGAAGACGTGCAAGGCAACTACCTGCTCGACAAGTTGCTGGGTGCAGAGGTGCGGTTTATTGATACCCGGGATCCGTACGACCCGCGCGTACCGGTCTGGCTGGACCAGTTTGTGGCCGATTTTGCCCGCCGTGGCGTCAAGGCGCACGTGCTGCATATGCCTGGACGCACCGGCAACCTGGGTGCTGCTGCCATGGCCAGTGCAGGCGAAGAAATGGCGCGCCAGTTTGCGCAGCAGCAGATTGCACCGCAAGCGGTGTTTACGGCCGTGGGCTCGGGGCTCACGGTGGCTGGCCTGGCGCTGGCATTCAAGGCGCTGGGCCTGTCTACCCGAGTGGTAGGTGTCGCGGTGCAGAAACCGGCGACGTTCATGGTGCCCCTGATCGTAGCGCGCGCCAACGCGGCAGCCCAACTGCTCGGCCTGGCCGTGCAGGTGGATGCGAACGACTTTGACATCGATGACCGGCAACTGGGCAGCGGTTATGGTGTGCCCACAAAGGAGGCAGTGGAGGCGATCTTGCTCGGAGGGCGCACCGAGGCGTTGGTGCTGGACCCGGTCTATTCGGGCAAGGCGTTTGGCGGGTTGCTGGCGCAGGTACGCGAGGGGCGCTGGCGTGGCCCTGCACCCGTGGTGTTTTTCCATTCCGGTGGTGCACCAGGCCTTTTCGCCAGTGCGGCGCAGATTACCCAATGGTTCCCCGCATGATAGGGAACTATGTGGGCCAGCTGACGATCAGCGCCGTGCGTGCGATCCCGCTGACCGCGTCGATGGAAGAAGGCACCAGCACCTCGCAGGGTGCCTGGGGCGCGGTGTCGATCGTGCTGGTTGAAGTCAGCACGACCGATGGCATCCAGGGTTATGGCGAGTGCCTGGCGCGGTTTGGGCCGCGCGCCTACGCCAGTTTTGTGAACGAGGTGTTGGCCCCCAAACTGGTGGGCCAGAGCGCTTTCGATATCCGCAGGTTGTGGCAGCAGATGCGCTTGTCCTTGTCCGGTCGTGCGGGTGGCATATTGATCGAAGCCATTGCCGGCGTGGACATCGCCTTGTGGGACACCGTGGGCAAAGCGCTGGGCCAGCCGGTGCACCGTCTGCTGGGCGGGGTCGGGCGCAGCCACGTGGATTGTTACGCGTCGTCGATCAACTGGGCCGACATTCAGACCATGCAGGCACAGACGCGCCACGTGCTGTCTCTGGGTTTCAAGGCGATCAAAGTCAAACTCGGCAACCCGGTGGCGCGGGCGATTGCGTCTGCCCAGGCGGTGCGGCAAGTGGCCGGGCCGGAAATCAAACTGGGGGCTGACGCCAACTGGGCCTACTCCTTGGACGAAGCGGTCACGGTTGGCCACGCGCTGCATGCACTGGGCTACTGGTTTTTTGAAGAACCCATCGTGCCGGAAGATATTGCGGGCTACGCACATTTGCGCCGCACGGTGTCGGTCATGCTGGCGGCGGGTGAGA
>JANOCN010000635.1:0-1580 GCA_031412185.1 Betaproteobacteria bacterium
GGTTTGCTGATGGGCACCATCGTGACGGGTCTGTTCGTGGCAATTTCCATGTGTACCGGCGGCGGTGCCTGGGACAACGCCAAAAAGTACATCGAAGACGGCCACCACGGCGGCAAGGGTTCCGAGACCCACAAAGCCGCCGTAACCGGCGACACCGTAGGCGATCCCTACAAAGACACAGCCGGCCCAGCCATCAACCCGCTGATCAAGATCATCAATATCGTGGCGCTGCTGATTGTGCCTCTGGTGATGCAGATTCATGGTGTCAAGGGAGCCAATGCGCAAACAGCCATGCCAGCAGCACCGGCGGCCATCAGCGCGCCAGCGTCTGCTCCGGCGATGCCGGCTATGCCTGCGTCCGAAGTGGCACCCGCCGCAGCTTCACCTGCGTCCGCAGCGTCGCAGTAACGTCGCGGGGCCGAAGCTGCTGGGGATGCCATGGTCGGCTACCGGTTCACAGGCTGAATGCAAGGGGCCCGATCCGTGATGATCGGGCGCTAACTGACGCCGTGTTGGCGTGTCCACCCACGATGAGCCAAGCCGTCTGTTCGCAATCGCACAGACCAGCGCTTCGTTGGCTCCGAAACTTGGCCATTCATCCTGCGCCCACCGACGCACTGGCGTTGGCGCAGTACCGCCCCGAGTGGGCACTTTTTGGAGGGCATATCATGACCGTAGCGCGAATTACCGAAATCAGCAGTGTCAGCAAGGTGAGTTTTGAGGACGCGATAACCCAGGGCGTTGACCGCGCCAACAAGACACTCAAGAATGTCAAGGGCGCGTGGGTCAAGGACCAGGAGGTGACGGTCGACAACGGCAAGGTGTCTGGCTACAAGGTGATCCTCAAGGTCACATTCATCCTGGCCGATTGAAACATAGAGCCGGTTCGCGATTTCGCCTGGTAGGAGAGTGAACTCGCGCCTGGCACTCAGGGCGCACTACGCTTTGTGGCGGCGCAGCTATTTCTGCGATGGCGTGGTGGCGTCGATGAAAGCTGTCACATCGTCCAGCACCGGTGCGATCCAGCGCAGCGGCCAGGCAAACGCGCCGACCAAACTTGTGTGGCTGGCACGCTCGTACAACTTCACAGTTACCGGCACACCTGCCGACTCCAGCTTTTTCGCAAGCTGCAGCGTGCTGCGTTGTGGGCTGACCAAGCGGTCATTGACCGGTGCCGCAAGAAAGCTGCGCGGCGCATCGGTCGGCGCGAACTCGATCGGCTGCGCTCGCGCCGGGTAGTTCGGGTGGAAGAATACCGGTTGCGCAGCCGGGTTGTCAGTCGGCAGGAAGTCGTACGGGCCAGCCAAGCCAATCCAGCCGGCCAGTTCAGCCGGCGTACGTCCCACCGTTTTGAGCCAACGCGCGTCCAGCGCCAGCATGGCTGCGTTGTAGCCGCCAGCGCTGTGGCCCATCACGAAAACCCGCTTTGGGTCGCCGCCCAGCCGCGCAGCATGTTCGAAGCCGTAGACCAGCGCCTGCGCGCTGTCATTCAGAAAATTGGGGTAGCGCACTTCGGGATAGAGGCGGTAGTCGGCAACCAGCGTCAGCACGCCGCGCGCCGCCAGCGCCTCCCCCACAAA
>JANOCN010000636.1:0-2511 GCA_031412185.1 Betaproteobacteria bacterium
GGCGCTGAAAGTACGCGAAGCGCTCACGGCTACCTGAATTGTCGGCAGCCGCTACTGAAGGCCGGTGGTTTACCGCCTGAGCAACCAGCATCAACTGGTCGCGTGTCACGCTTTCTGCATCCCATTCAGCCACCGTTCACACACCCCAAGGCACGATACGCTCCATCCCAACTTACGGAGCGCTTCCATGAAACGCCTAGCCTTGATCCCCTTGCTCGCAACCGCAGCCTTCACCCTGCACGCCGAGACCTTCTTCGACAACGCGCGCGTGCGCAGTGTCCAGCCCCAGTACGAGAACGTCACAGTCCCGCGGCAGCAATGCACCAGCCAGTGGGTGAACGAGACGCGCCGTGTGAGCAATGAGCAGCAGTACGGTAATGAACGGAACTACGGCGGCGCTGTGGTGGGCGGCGTGGCGGGTGCCCTGCTGGGCAACCAGGTTGGCAACGGCCATGGCCGTGAAGCCGCCACCGCCCTGGGCGCCGTCCTGGGAGCCTTTACCGGTGACCGCGTCTCCAACCGCGACCGGGGTGACCGAGGCGACCGCTACGAGAACGTTCCGCGCGAGGTCACCACCTGCCAGACCGTCAACGACGTGCAGAGCCGACTCACTGGCTACCAGGTGGCCTACGAATACCGCGGCCAGCAGTTCACCGCGCTGTTGCCCCAGAACCCTGGGCCCAACCTGCAGGTACGGGTTTCGGTGGACCCAGTCGCACGGTAGTACCATGCCCGGATGCATGCCAGGCAGACCCCTCGCCCTATGAAAACCCGCGCACGGTGGAGCGCTTGCGCATTGACGCTGGCGCTCGCGCTGGCGGCCGGTTCCGCTCTGGCCGACGTCAGTCGGGACCAGGCAGCAGCAGCAGCCCAACGGCAGACCGGCGGCCGCGTGTTGTCGGTGGACAAATCCGAGTCGTCAAGCCGCGCGGTGTGGCGCGTGAAGGTGGTCACGCCGCAGGGCGAAGTGCGGGTGCTGTTGATCGATGTCGCTACCGGGCGGCCGGAGTGATCTGCCTGCATGATGGGTTGGCATGCGTTTGTTGCTGATTGAAGACGAAGCGCCGCTGCGCCTGACCCTGGCGCGCCGGTTGGAGGCCGACGGCTACCGCGTGGACCAGGCTGCAGACGGCGAAGACGGCTTGTTCCAGGCGCGCGAGTACCCGGTCGACCTGGCCATCATCGACCTGGGGCTTCCCAAGCTGGGCGGGCTCGCCGTGGTGCAGCGCCTGCGCGCCGATGGGCGCACGCTGCCAATCCTGATCCTCACCGCCCGAGGTAGCTGGCAGGACAAAGTGGTTGGGCTGGAGGCCGGTGCCGACGACTACCTGGTCAAACCGTTCGAGTATCCGGAGCTGGCCGCGCGCGTCAAGGCCTTGCTGCGACGCGCGCTCAAGGCTGCCTCGGACGTGTTGACCTTTGGGCCGCTCGGCATCGATTTCTCCGCGCAGGCGGCCCAGCTCGATGGCCAGGCCCTGGATCTGACGGCGTTCGAGTACCGTGTGCTCGAATACCTGGTGCGCGAACGCGCGCGCGTGGTCACCAAGCAGGAGTTGTCCGACTACCTGTACCCCCACAACGAAGACCGCGACAGCAACGTGCTGGAGGTACTCGTCGGGCGGCTGCGCCGCAAGCTCGACCCCGACGGCCTGCTAGCACCCATCGAGACGCTGCGGGGGCGCGGTTACCGCTTCACGCTGGTATGAAACGCGCGGGCTCCATCCGCGCCCGCCTCGTCATTGCGGCCACGCTGGTGCTGGTGGCGTTCGTGGCCGGTGCCGGTTGGGCGGTGCAGCGCGCGTACACCGACAGCGTACGCGCGGCCCGCTTTGCCCAGCTGCAAAGTACCGTCTACCTGCTGCTTGCCGGGGCCGAGCTCGACCCGTCTGGCGCGCTGGTGATGCCGCTGTCTTTCCCCGAGCCGCGCTTGTCCGTGCCAGGCTCGGGCCTGTATGCCAGCATCGTCAGCGTGGCGCGCGGCGACACCTGGCAATCGGCGTCCACAGTCGGCATCAGCCCACCGTTTCAACGTAGCGTGGCGGTCGGCCAGTGGCGCTACGACATGGTGCATGCGGCCGGCCGCGACTACCTGGCAGTAGGCTACGGCGTGAACTGGGCCGGACAAACCCAGGCAATACCGCTGGTGCTGTCGGTGCTCGAAGACCGCGCAGAGTTTGAGCGCGAGCTAGCCATATTCGAACGCACCTTGTGGACCTGGCTCGCAGGGGCTGCATTGTTGCTGCTGCTGTCGCAAGCCGCGTTGCTGCAATGGGGGCTGGCACCATTGCAGCGTGCGGCGCAGGAGATCCGGCGGATCGAACAGGGCGAACAGGGCGAACTGGTGGAGCGTTACCCGGCAGAAATCGCCGCACTCGCAGATAACCTAAACACCTTGATCCGGCAGGAACGGGTGCGCCAGCAGCGCTACAAAGAGGCGCTGAGTTTCCTGGCCCACAGCCTCAAGACGCCGCTGGCGGTGCTGCGGTCTGCGTTGGCCGAACCCGCCCAGTT
>JANOCN010000637.1:0-2523 GCA_031412185.1 Betaproteobacteria bacterium
GACCATGGTCTGTTGCGCTTGAACGAGGGCGACATGGTGATGGACATGTTTGTGGGCAAGCTGCACGCCAAGGTGATCCGGGTCGATGCCGCCGACCAGTTTCTGCGGCACCTTGCGGGTGTGCATGAGCCCGAGGCTAAACGCAAGATCATCGGGCGCGAATTTGTCGAGGTCTTCAAGGCCGAGGCAGCGAAGCTCCAAAGCGACCAGTCGCGCCACGTGGCCTGGCTGGCCCAGGGCACGATTTACCCCGACGTGATCGAGTCCGGCGGGGCCAAGAGTAAAAAAGCCGTCACCATCAAGAGCCACCACAACGTGGGCGGCTTGCCCGAGCAACTGGGCCTGAAGCTGCTGGAGCCGTTGCGCGAGTTGTTCAAGGACGAGGTGCGCGAACTGGGCCTGGCGCTCGGCCTGCCACACGCCATGGTCTACCGCCATCCGTTCCCCGGCCCCGGCCTGGGCGTACGCATCCTGGGCGAAGTAAAAATGGAATACGCCGACCTGCTGCGCCGTGCCGACGCGATCTTTATCGAAGAACTGCGCGCCTGCATGGACGATGCCACCGGCAAGAGCTGGTACGACCTCACCAGTCAGGCCTTTGCGGTCTTCCTGCCGGTCAAAAGTGTCGGCGTGATGGGCGATGGCCGCACCTATGACTACGTGGTGGCCCTGCGCGCCGTGCAGACCAGCGACTTCATGACCGCCGACTGGGCCGAGCTGCCCTACGCTCTGCTCAGACGAGTGTCGAGCCGCATCATCAACGAGGTGCGCGGGATAAACCGGGTGACCTACGACGTATCGAGCAAGCCGCCGGCGACGATTGAGTGGGAGTAGGGGACGACTGAACTGATGTCCAAACTTCCTGACTGGCTCCGCTCTGCGCGCGAGCAGTGGCGCTGGCAGGGCCAGGTGCGCCCGCCCTTTGCCGCGACACCTGGGCCGGACCAGACATCGGTCTGGGACTTCCCGCGCCCGCCGCGTCTGGCGCAAGACACACGCGAGGTGGTGGTGCACTGGGGTGCTGTCGAAGTGGCGCGCTCGCGGCGCGCCGTGCTGGTGCTGGAGACGGCCCACCCGCCGAGCGTGTACCTGCCGTGGGATGACGTGGTCCGGCGTCTGTTGCAGCCGGCGGCTGGAGGCTCATTCTGTGAATGGAAAGGGCCGGCGCAGTACTGGACCCTGGTGCAGGGCGATCGCCGCTTGCCCAGCGTCGCGTGGAGCTACCCGCAGCCGCTGGCCGGTGCTGAAGCGCTGGCCGATTGCGTGGCGTTCTATCCGGGAGCCCTGGATTGCCGTGTCGATGGCGCCTACGTCACGGCGCAACCCGGCGGTTTCTACGGCGGCTGGATCACGCCCGACCTGGTTGGCCCGTTCAAGGGCGAGCCCGGCAGCGAGGCCTGGTAGCGACTGCGCCGAGGCCAGACGGCCGCTGGAACATCCGGGTTCAGTTGCGCTTGCGAAGTACTACGAGGTGCTGCCATGGCAAGCTGCCCACGGTGCGCTCCCACACCAACGCATCAACGGCTCGAATATGGGCGTTCTATCGACTGCGCGCGCAAGTGGGCCACCAAGGCACTGATGCGGGCAAGGCGCATGCGCTCGGGGGCGGCGACTGCAGTGATGCGGGTTCCAAACTTGGTCTCAGGTGTCCACGCGCGCAGCACCCGCACCAGTTTTTTACGCCGCAGCGCCTCTGCGCATGCGTAGCCGGGCAGCAGGGCTATCCCGCAATCAGCGATCGCAGCCTGGGTGACCGTCTCTGGGTTGTTGGCATGGAAGCGGCTGTGCACGCGTACCTCTACACGCTCAGTCGGATTGCCCATCGCCCAGGTGTCATCCGCATTTTCTTGCCAGTAACACATGCAGCTGTGGTCAACCAACGCATGCGGGTGAGTCGGTGTGCCCGCCTGCGCAAGATAGGCCGGTGATGCCACGTAAATCCAATCGACCGAGCCAATCAGCTCACTTGACAAACCGTGCATGGGGGCAGCAGACCAGCGCAGGGCAAGGTCGATACGCTCGTAGGCGAGGTCCATCATGCGGTCGCTCAGTTGAAGTTCGATTTCTACATCGCGGTGCATCATTACGAACGCAGACAACTGTCTGGCTAACACCTGCTGCCCCCAGGACACCGGAGCAGTCAGGCGGATCTGCCCCGCCAGCGCGCCACTGGTAGCTGCGTGCAAGTTCCGAACATTTTCATGTGCAGCGCGGGCTTGAACCACGGTACGCTGAGCGAAATCGAGGTAGATCTCACCAGCGTTGGTGAGGGCAATTTTGCGTGTGCTGCGGCTGAACAGGGTAGTTTGCACACTGGTCTCCAGATTCGCCACGCGCTTGCTTACCGCGCTCTTGGGAACGCCCAGCGCCTTGGCCGCGCGACTTACGCTCAAGTGCCTGGCGACTTCGACAAACGCGCTCAAGGTGTCAATCGATACCGTCATTGTTTCTATTTTGGATACAAAGCGTTCCTACTTTAGCGATGGGTTCTGGCGGCGTCAAGGCACACACCAATTCAATCGC
>JANOCN010000638.1:0-6369 GCA_031412185.1 Betaproteobacteria bacterium
GCCAACTCGGGCTACCTGACACGCCGCCTGGTGGACGTGACGCAGGATCTGGTCGTGACCGAGCAGGATTGCGGCACCCACGAAGGCTCGTTCATGCGCGCCATTGTGGAAGGCGGCGAAGTGATCGAGTCTCTGCGCGACCGTATCCTGGGCCGTACCGCTGCGGACGATGTCGTGCATCCGGAAAACCGTTCGGTGCTGGTCACGGCGGGTGCGATGCTGGACGAAGACGTCATCGACGAACTCGAACTGGTGGGTGTGGACGAAGTCAAGGTCCGCACCGCGCTTACCTGCGAAACCCGCTTCGGCATCTGTGCCAAGTGTTACGGCCGCGATCTGGGCCGTGGTGGCCTGATCAACGGCGGCGAAGCGGTGGGTGTGATTGCCGCACAGTCGATTGGTGAGCCGGGTACCCAGCTCACCATGCGCACCTTCCACATCGGTGGCGCTGCATCTCGTGCGGCCATCGCCTCCAGTGTCGAAGCCAAGTCCAACGGCACCATTGGTTTCAACGCCACCATGCGCTACGTGACCAACAGCAAGAAAGAACTGGTGGTGATTGCCCGTTCCGGCGAGATCGTCATCCATGACGAACACGGCCGCGAGCGCGAGCGCCACAAGGTGCCGTATGGCGCCGTGCTGACGGTGAAGGTCGACCAGACCGTCAAGGCTGGTGCCATCCTGGCCAATTGGGATCCGCTGACCCGCCCCATCATCACCGAATTCGCGGGCAAGGCCCAGTTCGAGAATGTGGAAGAGGGCCTGACGGTAGCCAAGCAGCTCGACGAAGTGACCGGTCTGTCCACCCTGGTGGTGATCGATCCGAAGCGCCGTGGTGCCGCCAAAATCGTGCGTCCGCAGGTGAAGCTCATCGATGCGAGCGGCAACGAAGTCAAGATCCCCGGTACCGACCACTCGGTAACGATCGGATTTCCGATCGGTGCACTGATCCAGGTGCGCGACGGCCAGGACGTGGGCCCTGGCGAAGTGCTGGCGCGTATTCCTATCGAAGGCCAGAAGACGCGTGACATCACCGGCGGTCTGCCGCGTGTGGCCGAGTTGTTCGAAGCCCGTACGCCAAAGGACAAGGGTACCCTGGCCGAGATGACCGGAACGATTTCGTTCGGCAAGGAAACCAAGGGCAAGATTCGCCTGCAGATCACCGATCCGGAAGGCAAGGTCCACGAGGAACTGGTGCTCAAAGAGAAGAACATCCTGGTGCACGAAGGCCAGGTGGTCAACAAGGGCGAGTCCGTGGTCGACGGCCCGGCCGATCCGCAGGACATCCTGCGCTTGCTGGGCTCGGAAGAACTGGCGCGTTATATCGTTGACGAGGTGCAGGATGTGTACCGCTTGCAGGGCGTGAAGATCAACGACAAACACATCGAAGTGATCGTGCGCCAGATGCTGCGCCGGGTTGTGGTCGAGAATGCGGGCGATTCCGGTTACATCAACGGTGAGCAGGTGGAGCGTTCAGAGATGCTCAACACCAACGACGCGTTGCGCGGCGAGGGCAAGATCCCGGCGGTGTACACCAACCTGCTGCTGGGTATCACCAAAGCCTCGTTGTCCACCGACAGCTTCATCAGCGCGGCGTCCTTCCAGGAAACCACCCGCGTTTTGACCGAAGCCGCCATCATGGGCAAACGCGACGAGTTGCGCGGCCTGAAGGAAAACGTCATTGTGGGTCGGCTGATCCCGGCGGGCACCGGTATGGCGTACCACGAAGCGCGCAAGATCCGGGAGAACATGGACGACGCCGAACGCCGTGCCATTGCCGATGCCGAGGCGGCAGAGCTGGCCGGTGATGCGGAAGAAGCCGCAACCGCCGATACAGGCGCCGGGACTGCAGGCGAATAGACAGCAAGGCGTGTCTGCCACCCAAGCCCCACGCCCTCCTGCGGGAGGCTTGGGGCATTTTTTTGCGCGTTTGACATGAACTACCCCATCGCCGCGTGGCTGGCGCTGGGCGTCGCACTATTTTGGTCGGTGGGAGCTTACAACCGGCTGGTAAGGCTGCGCTCGGCAGCGCTGGCGGCGTTCCAGGTGCTGGGTGAGGCGCTAGCGGCGTATGTGGTGCTGGTGAACGATTGTTTTATGCCGTCATCCGGCGCGCTACCCGTGCCAACGACCCAAACCCTCGATGGTGCTGCAGCGGCCACCTGGGTCGGTCTGCAGGCTGCCAGTACGCAATTCGATGCCTCGTTGCAGGTCGCACGCAGGCAGCCGCTGGACGCCGCAGGTATGGCTGCGCTGCAAACGGCGCTGGCTGTCTTGCAGGCGGCGTGGCGGCGCGCTCCATCGGGTTTCGTCGAGCGGCCGCTGGCGCTGCCGGCTGCGCTTCAAGCCCAGTGGAGCGAACGCGATCAGCAGGTGGCGCACGCAAGAGCAGCCTTCAACCGTGCCGTACTGGCTTACAACGCGGCGATTGCGCAGTTCCCGGCGGTTCTGATGGCGCGCCTGTTTGCCTTCCGGGAGGCGGGGTGTCTGTGAGCCGCCGGGAGGTGTTCTGATGATCAGTGATAAAGGCGACTCGCCAGGGGCAGCGCCTTTGTGGCGGCTGCTGCAGAGCACGGCGGCGGCCCTGCTCGCGGTGCGCTCGGGTGTGTCTGGCACCGTGGCGCTGGGCCAGGTGGATGGCGCATTGCGCCCGGGCACGCAGGCGTTGCTGTTCCAGGTCTTGCGTTCTCTTGCACGCGCCGAACACCTGCGCCGACAACTGGCCCCGCGCCCGCCGCCAGCCGAGGCGGACGCATTGTTGTGTGTGGTACTGGCGCTCGGTTGGCGCAGTGCGGACGCTCCGTACGAAGTGTTCACGCTGGTCAACCAGGCGGTGGAGGCGGCCAAGCGCCATCCGGCAACCCAGGCGCAGTCGGGATTTATCAATGCCTGTCTGCGCCGCTTCCTGCGCGAGCAGGAGGCGCTGGTAAAACGCGCCGATGGCGATCCGGTGGCGCGGTGGAACCATCCGGCATGGTGGATCAGCCGCCTGAAGAACGACCACCCACAGTGCTGGCAACAAATTCTGCAAGCCGACAACCAGCATGCGCCGATGACCTTGCGCGTCAACACCCGAAAGACCACGGTGGCAGCCTACCTGGCCCGGCTTGAAGACGCAGGCATTGGCGCGTCGGCAAGCGGGCTCTACGGCGTGCAACTGCACCGCCCCGCGCCCGTGCACGCAGTGCCCGGGTTTGCCGACGGTGTGGTGTCGGTGCAGGACGCAGCCGCCCAGATGGCTGCGCCTTTGCTGCTGGGCGGGCTGAGCCCAGCGCCCAAAACTGCAGGCCGGCCGCTGGTGCTGGATGCCTGCGCCGCGCCTGGCGGCAAGACCGCCCACCTGCTTGAAATTGCCGATCTGCAGGTGACGGCGCTCGACATTGATCCGCTGCGCTGCGAACGTATCAACCAGTCGCTGGAGCGCCTTGGTCTGCAGGCCCACGTCGTGGCAGGTGACGCAGCGCAGCCAGGCGCATGGTGGGACGGGGTGCTGTTCGACGCCATCTTGCTGGACGCGCCCTGCACCGCGTCTGGCATCGTCAGGCGCCACCCCGACGTGCCGTGGCTGCGCCGCGCGTCCGATATTGCGCAGCTGGCGGCGGTCCAGGCGCGGCTGCTCGCCACTTTGTGGCCATTGCTGCGCCCTGGTGGCAGGTTGCTGTATTGCACATGCTCGGTGTTCCGCAGCGAGGGCAGTGGCCAGATGCAAACGTTTCGTGCACACAACACCAGCGCCCTATTGCTGCCGTCCCCCGGTCATTTGCTGCCCCATTTCGACGCAAACGGCAAAGGCCTCCCGGACAATCCCGTGGGTGACCATGACGGATTTTTTTACGCATTGCTGGAAAAACGGGCGTTTGCGGCAGACGTTGGCGCTGCTGGGCATGACGCTGGCCCTGCTGTGCCCGGTGCCGACGACGGCACAGACGCCGGCGGCGGAGGTGACCCAGCTCCGGCTGGAGCGCTCGCCTGAAGGCATCCTGCTGTTTGCCAACGTCAGGATCGAATTGCCCCCGGCGGTGGAAGACGCACTCCAGAAAGGTGTGCCAATGTTTTTTGTGGCCCAGGCCGATGTGGCGCGCCACCGCTGGTACTGGTCGGACCGGCAGGTGGCCACGGCCCAGCGCCACATGCGGCTGGCCTACCAGCCGCTCACGCGGCGCTGGCGGCTCAATGTGGCGTCTGGCGTGATCACCCCCAACAGCCTGGGCCTGGCGCTCAGCCAGCACTTTGACACACTGCCCGACGCGATGGCAGCGCTGCAGCGCGTGTCTGGCTGGAAGATAGTCGATGCCAGCGCGATCGAGGCCGACGCCATACTCAAGGTGGAGTTCCGTTTTGATCTGGACCTGTCGCAGTTGCCACGCCCGTTCCAGATCGGGGCGTTTGGCCAGTCCGACTGGACCATCTCCGCGTCGGCAAGCCGGCAAATTGGCCCCGAAGGCAGCAAGTGAGCAGCCCGCGCCCGGCGACGCAACACACCGGGCTGCCGACGCGGCAGGACTCGCGCGCCATGCGCTGGACGCTTGCTGTCGGCGTCGCCACCATCGTGGCCATCGGTCTGGTGCTGCTGTTTCTGTTGACCCAGGCTACCAACAACCGCGAGCTCTACGAGCGCAACTATGCGCGACTGTTCACGCTCAACGTGGTGGTGGCCAGCCTGCTGCTGCTGGTGATTCTGTGGATTGCGGGGCGCTTGCTGGTGCGTCTGCGGCGCAAACGATTTGGCAGCCGGTTGCTGGTCAAGCTGGCAGCGATTTTTGCGCTGGCCGGCTTTGCGCCTGGTGTGCTGATCTATGTGGTCTCCTACCAGTTTGTCGCGCGTTCCATCGAAAGCTGGTTCGACGTCAAGGTCGAAGGGGCGCTGGAGGCGGGCCTGAACCTGGGCCGTGTCACGCTCGAGACCCTGTCCAGCGACCTGGCCAACAAGGCGCGCATCGCGGCGCCCCAGTTGTCGTCGGTGTCCGACGCGGCGGCCACGTTGCCGCTGGAGCGCGTGCGTGACCAGCTCGGTGCCAGCGACGTGGCCCTGTTCACCGGCTCCGGGCAACTCATCGGAGCGGCCAGCCAGTCCCGGTTTACGCTCACCACCGAGCGACCCAGCGCGCAACAGTTTCGCAGCGCGCGAGGTACCCGGGGCATCACCTGGGTCGAGGGGCTGGAAGAGGCCACTGCAGCAACCGTCAACGATGGCCGCATCAAGGCGCTGGTGTCGGTTGCCAAAGAAGGGTTCGAACTGCAGGGTGAGCCGCGCTACCTGCTGGTCACGCAAGCCTTGCCCAGCGCACTCGTGACCAACGCGCTGGCGGTCACGTTGGCCAACCGCGAGTACCAGGAGCGATCATTGGCGCGTGCCGGGCTCAAACGCATGTACATCGGCACGCTCACGCTCAGCCTGTTTCTGGCCGTGTTCGGTGCCGTATTGCTGGCGGTGCTGTTGGGCAACCAGATCGTTCGCCCCTTGCTGCTGCTTGCAGACGGTATGGGCAAGGTGGCCGCAGGCGACCTGACGCCGCGGCCGGCGCTGCAGGGAAAAGACGAGCTGGGTGGCCTGACGCGCAGCTTTGCCGATATGACCCAACAACTGTCGGAGGCACGCCGGGCCGTGGGTGCAAGCATGGAGCAGGTAGATGCAGCGCGCGCCAATCTGCAGACCATTCTGGACAACCTTACCGCCGGTGTCATCGTGTTGGGTGCCGACGGCGTGATCCGCTCGTCTAACCCTGGAGCAACACGCATATTGCGTTTGCCGCTGGCAGCGTATGAAGGCCGGCCGCTGTCCGATGTGGAAGGGCTGCAGGACTTTGCACGCCAGGTGCAGGTGCGTTTTGACTCGTTTCTGGGTGAACGCAGCGAAGACGGGCTGGACCACTGGCAACAGTCGTTCGAACTCGGTGGCAATACCAGCCCGCTTGCGGGGCGCCAGGACAACAACACGATTGTGCTGGTGGCGCGCGGGGCGACGTTGCCGGGCTCTGACCGCCTGCTTGTTTTTGACGACATCTCGGAAATTGTGTCGGCCCAGCGCGCCCAGGCCTGGGGTGAAGTGGCGCGTCGGCTGGCCCACGAGATCAAGAACCCGCTGACACCGATCCAGCTTTCGGCTGAGCGGCTGGAGATGAAACTGTCGGGCAAAGTGCCCCCCGCCGAGCAGGCCATCCTGACTAAATCGGTCAAGACCATCGTAGACCAGGTCGATGCGATGAAACGCCTGGTCAACGAGTTCCGCGACTACGCGCGACTGCCCGCAGCAGAGCTCAAGGCGCTGGACCTGAACACGCTGGTGACCGACGTGTTGCAGTTGTACGAGGGCGACAACGCGCGGGTACCGGTGCGCATGGAGCTCGACGCCCGGTGCCCGCAGATACT
>JANOCN010000639.1:0-2919 GCA_031412185.1 Betaproteobacteria bacterium
CTGGTGCTCCAGTTGGTGTTGCCCGCCACCACCTGGGCACCACTGCGCATCGACGGTGCGGCCACCTGCACTTCGGGGACCTCCAGCGCAATCGCCAGCGCGTCTTCTTCGGTCAGCGCCTGGCCTGTCTGCGCGCCCAGCCGCGCCCCACCCTGGGTGATACTGCCCGGCAGTACCAACATGATATTGGAGCCCAGACCTTTCATCTGCTCCTGAACCCGGTCGGTCGCACCCTGGCCCACGGCAATCATGGTGATGACGGCCGCTACGCCAATGATGATGCCCAGCATGGTCAGAATGCTGCGCAACGTGTTCGCTGCAAGTGCGCGAAGTGCGCTGCGCAGGGCCGCGAGTGCATTCATATGGCCTCCATGATCGTTGCGGCAGTGAGGCTCATGCTACTTGCGCCACTTGTTCGAGGTCTTGCAGCATATGCCCGTCCTTGAATACGATCTTGCGCCTCGCCCAGGCGGCGATGTCTGCCTCATGGGTCACCAGCACCACCGTCAAACCCTGCTGGTTCAGGTCGGTCAGCAGGCGCATGATGTCTTCGCTGGTCTGCGAATCCAGGGCACCCGTAGGCTCATCCGCCAGGATCAGCTGCGGCTGGTTCACCAAGGCACGCGCGATGGCTACCCGCTGCTGTTGCCCGCCCGACAGCTCGGACGGTGTGTGGCTGAATCGCTCGCCCAGGCCGACCTGGCGCAGTGCCGCCATGGCGCGTTCGCGCCGGATGGCAGAGTTCACCCCCGCATACACCATGGGAAGCTCCACGTTTTCCAGGGCGCTGGTGCGTGGCAGCAGGTTGAACTGCTGAAACACAAAACCAATGCGCCGGTTCCGGATCGATGCCAACTGGTCCGGCTGCATGGTTTGCACCGCCTCGCCGGCCAGTTCGTATTGGCCCGAGGTAGGCAGGTCCAGGCAGCCCAGAATATTCATGAGGGTGGACTTGCCCGACCCCGACGCTCCCATGATGGCCACGAAGTCGCCCTCCTGGATGTCCAGCGACACACCCCGCAAGGCGTGTACGGTCTGGTCACCCATCACGTAGCTCTTGGTGAGCTCGCGCGCGTGAATCAGAGCGGCAGAACTGGCTGGCATGGCCTATGCTAAAACGGCAGCCGTGGGCCGGCAGCGGGTCGCCCGGCAGGGTTGGCACCGGATGCAGAGGGCTGAATACCCACGATCACCACCGCGCCTTCTTTCAACTCGGCCGGCAACTGGCCACCAGGCCCCACCAGCAACTCGGTACTGGTGCCATCCGTGATACCCAGGCGCACATTGAAAGCTTTTGGTTTGCCGTCTTCTCCCATCAGGTAGATGCGTCCCCGGCTGCTGGTGCGGCTCCCCGCTTCCGCCAGAAGTGCTGCGTATTTGGTCTTCTGTTCCGCATTAAGCGTGTCCCCGATACGGGCGCGCAGATCGGCCATGATGCGGTCGCGCGCTTTCGGGCGCTCTTCGGCCGCCAGATCGCGCAGTGCGCCGAATTTGGGCCGCGATTCGACAATCAGCGCGTCAATTGTGGCGGTTTGGTCGCCGTTCAGTTGCAGTTCGGACACGAGGCGGTTGCGAAACTCTACCAGCGGACCACCGGCACCCCCCGCCCCGCCCCCACCCCCACCCGGCACCGCCACAGCAGTACCAGGCGCAACCGGCGTTGCAGGCGCTGCGGGTGCCGCTGCGCCGCTGGCGTCAGCTGATGCGGCTTTGCCAACGCGCGCAGCAGGGCGCGCCGCGTCTGCTGCCAACGCATTTGAAGCCGCTGCGCCCGGCCGTACCGCAGCTCCTGGGCCTGCCGCCGCACCTCCGGCCCCTGCCCCGGCTATTGCCGCAGATTGCATCTGCGCGTAGGTGACCTTCTGCTCGGCCGTCAGCATGGCAGCAATTTTTTGCTGCATCTCAGCCATGAGTTTGGCGCGCACCGGCGCGCGGTCCGCGTCTGCCAGTTCGCGCATACCCATGAATTTCGGCCGCATATCGGCACCGATGGCATCCAGCTTCGCCTGTTGCTCTGTGTTGAGCTGCAGGGCGCTGACCAGCCGTTCGCGCTGGGCCGCCAAACCCCCTCCGCCCTGCCCTGCTGCTGGCTGGGCGATGGCGCTGGAGATCCACGACCAGGTGCTGGCATCGCCTGTGCTGGTGCCCGACGCAGCGCCGGCCGGAGCGGACGACGCTGCGGCCGGTGGCTCGACCCCCGCGATACGCACCCGCATCGCCGCGTTGGGCACCTTGAGCACGCTTTCTCGCGCGTCCGTGACCACCCGCACATTGGCTGTCATGCCCGGCAGCAGACGCCCACTGGTATTGGAGAAACCAACTACGGCGACATAGGTAACCACATTGGCAATGGTTTGCGCCGCCTTGCGCACCTGGCGCACTGCACCCTCGAAGGTCTGGCCAGGAAACGCATCGACAGTGAATGTGGCTTTTTGCCCGACGCGGATACGCCCTACGTCACTTTCGTCCACACTCGCGTCGACCTGCATATCGGACAAATTCTGCGCAATCACAAACAATTCGGGCGATTGCAGGCTGGCCGCCACGGTCTGGCCTTTTTCGATAGCACGCTTGATCACGATGCCATTCACCGGCGACGTAATCCGCGTGCGCGACAGGTCGATGCGCGACTGCGCCAGCGCCGCCTCGCGTTGCGCCACGTTGGCCGATGCGGTCTTGATCTGCGCCTCGGTCACGCCCTGCTGGGCCTGGGTCGCCTTGAGCAACTCGGTCGAGGTATTGACCAGTGCGCGCGCCTTGTCGGCCTCACTTTGTGTGATGAACTGCTTCTCGACCAGACTCTGTTTGCGCTCCAGATCGCGCCGGGCTTCGTCCAAGTCCACCTGCGCCCGCGACACCTGGGCCCGGCTGGCGGCAGCGGTAGCTTGAGCCGTCAAAACAGCGGCCCGCGCAGCGTCC
>JANOCN010000640.1:0-2889 GCA_031412185.1 Betaproteobacteria bacterium
CTTCGATTTCGTTGTGGCTGATGCCGTCTTTGCAGGGGATGAAGATCATGCCGGCCGGCGCAAGCTGTGCCATGTAGACGGCGTCGTGCCCTGCACCGGACACGGTTGGCATGTTCGAATACCCCAGCTTTGCCGCAGCGCGAGCGACCGCGTCCACGCAGTTGGGGTGAAACGCCTGCGCCGGGTAGCCGGAGACCTGGACAATTTCAATCTTCAGGCCGCTCTCCTTGCTGAGTTTTTCAGCGTAGGTTTTGACTTCGGCCGCCATGGTGTCCACGATGGCGTCGGTGGCGTTGCGCAGGTCGATGGAGAATTTGACGTTGCCAGGGATGACGTTGCGGCTGTTGGGAAACACCTGCACCATGCCCACCGTGCCGCGACCGTGCGGCTTGTAGCGCAGCGCTGCAGCCACCACTTCCTGCATCAGGTGCGTGGCCACCTGCAGCGCGTCTTTGCGCAGCGCCATGGGCGTGGGGCCAGCATGGGCTTCCATACCGGTCACGGTGCAGTCGAACCAGCGGATGCCGAGAACACCTTGCACCACACCGATCGTGATGTCATTGTCTTCGAGCACCGGACCCTGCTCGATATGGGTTTCGAAGTAGGCCCCAATCGGGTGCTGGCCCGGCTCCTGGGTGCCGATGTAACCAATGCGTTCCAGTTCTTCCTTGACGGATTTGCCCGCCGTATCTTTCGCCGCATAGGCGTGTTCCAGCGTGAAGGCCTTGGCAAATACGCCCGAGCCCATCATCACCGGCACGAAACGCGAACCTTCTTCGTTGGTCCAGAACGCCACTTCAATCGGTGCCTCGGTTTGGATGCCGTGGTCGTTCAAGGTGCGCACCACTTCGATGCCCGCCAGCACGCCGTAGTTGCCATCGAACTTGCCACCGGTGGGCTGGGTGTCGATGTGGCTGCCCGTCATGATGGGGGGCAGGGCATTGTTGCGCCCGGCCCGCCGCATGAAGCCGTTGCCGATCTTGTCGATGGTGACTTCCATGCCCGCTTCGCGCGCCCATCTGGTCACCAGATCACGTCCCTGCTTGTCCAGGTCGGTCAGGGTCAGGCGGCATACGCCGCCTTTGGGAGTGGCACCGATCTTCGCGAGTTCCATCAACGAGCCCCACAGGCGCTCCCCGTTGATGCGTAGCTGGTCCGTGTTTACGCCGGAGGGTTTGTCGAGCACTGCTAAGTTCATGCGGTTTCTCCTGAAGAGGGTTAGAACCGTTTCCGGCTTACTGGCGCGCCACGGCAATGGGTGAATTGGTTTGGGCGCGTTTCTTCGCCGCATCGAAATTGTTTCCGAAGGCTGGCCGCTTGATATAGCGCCCCACGCCTTTTTCAGCGCGCAGATCGCCTTGTGCGAAAACAAGGTTGCCCTGGCTGATGGTGTGGCTCGGAACGCCGCGTACGGTCATACCTTCAAAAATATTGAAGTCGCCCTTGCTGAACTGCGTCTTGGCCGACAAGATCTTGCTGCCTTGCGGATCCCACACCACGATGTCGGCGTCGGAGCCTGCCGCAACCAAGCCCTTCTGCGGGTAGATATTGAACAGCTTCGCCGTATTGGCGGAGGTGATGGCAACAAATTCGCTGGGCGTGAGGCGCCCGGTGTTCACTCCCTGGTCCCAGATGACGGCCAGGCGTTCCTCCACACCGCCGCAGCCGTTGGGTATCTTGGTGAAGTCGTCCTTGCCACCCGCTTTCTGCTCCGCGCAAAAGGTGCAGTGGTCGGTAGCTGTGGTGTGCAGGCTGCCGGATTGCAGGCCGCGCCACAAGAACTCCTGGTTGACCTTGGGGCGGAACGGCGGGCTCATCACGTACCCTGCGGCAGTGGCGAAGTCGGGATTGCGGTACACCGAGTCGTCTACCACCAGGTGCCCGGCCAGCACTTCGCCATACACGCGTTGGCCGCGGGCACGGGCGCGGGCAATGGCTTCGGCCGATTCGATACACGAGACGTGCACCACGTAAATCGGCACGCCCAGCACATCAGCAATGGCAATGGCGCGGTTGGCGGCTTCGCCTTCGACCATAGGCGGGCGCGACAGAGGGTGGCCTTCGGGGCCTTTGATACCCATCTTGGTCACTTCCTGCTGCAGCAAATACACCAGTTCGCCGTTCTCGGCATGTACGGTGGGCATGGCACCCAGTTCGAGCGCACGCTTGAAGCTGTTCACCAGGGTTTCGTCATTGCACATGATAGCGTTTTTGTAGGCCATGAAGTGTTTGAAGCTGTTGATGCCTTCGTCGCGCACCAGGCGGCCCATGTCTTCGCTGACCGATTCGTCCCACCAGGTCACCGCGACGTGAAACCCGTAGTCAGCGGACGACTTCTCGGCCCATCCGCGCCAGATCTGATAGGCCTCCATGAGTGGCTGCTGTGGATTCGGTATGACAAAGTCGATGATCGACGTGGTGCCACCGGCCAGCCCGGCTGCCGTGCCGGCATAAAAGTCGTCCATAGTCACGCTGCCCATAAACGGCAACTGCATATGGGTGTGCGGGTCGATGCCGCCCGGCATCACATACTGGCCACCGGCGTCTACCACCTGCGCACCGGCAGGCGCTTGCAGCTTGTCGCCCACGCTGTGGATTTTGCCGTCTACACACAACACGTCGGCTTGGAATTGCCGGTCGGCGTTGACCACCGTACCGCCGCGAATCAGGACTGAACTCATGGAAACCTCCGGGAATACAAGTAATCAGGAAACAACAAACATCATAGGCTTCAGGCTTCCACTGCAGCCTGTGCCTTGAACGCTTCACTCATGGGGTTATTCGGATGTGTGGTCCAGTTGGCGTATTCGCCTGAGACCGGTTTGCCCGACCGCTGGTCGATTTCACCGGGTTGCAGCGTGCGCATCGAGATGGTGTCAGGCACCGGGC
>JANOCN010000641.1:0-4241 GCA_031412185.1 Betaproteobacteria bacterium
TCATCCTGAAGGGACGCACGGCACCACCACCGCGGGCCCATGGGTGACGATCGCCACCGGCAACACCGGACTGACCACGGCACGACTCTCCGCCGGACCTGTCGTTAATTTTCCCAATCCCGCAGCTTACAAAAGTTACCGCATCAAGCCCGGGCGAGCTTGCGCCATGTGTCGATCACGGAGTCTGGATTCAACGAGATCGAGCTGATGCCTTCATCCAGAAGCCAACGTGCGAAGTCTGGATGGTCGCTGGGTCCCTGACCGCATATACCGATGTATTTGCTTTGGGACAAACAAGCCTTGATGGCCTGGCGGATGAGCGCTTTGACAGCCGGGTCGCGCTCGTCAAAATCTGCCGCTAGCAATTCGAGACCTGAGTCACGGTCGAGCCCCAAAGTTAGCTGGGTCAGGTCGTTGGAGCCGATCGAGAAGCCATCAAAATACTCCAGAAACTCCGCTGCCAGGATCGCGTTGCTCGGAATCTCGCACATCATGATTATCTTCAATGCTGTATCGCGGCCACCATCTGCGCTGGCTGGTGTTTGGTCACCCCGACGCAGGCCATGGGCAGCAAGCAACCCCGTGACTTTGCGTGCCTGCTCCAGCGTGCGGACAAACGGCACCATCACCTGCACATTTGTCAGACCCATAACGTTGCGCACTCGCACCAACGCCTCGCACTCCATCGCAAAGGCCTCGCCGAACTCGTTGCTGATGTAGCGCGCAGCGCCACGAAAACCAAGCATCGGGTTCTCCTCTTCGGGCTCGTAGCGGCTGCCACCGATCAGTTTGCGGTATTCGTTGCTCTTGAAGTCGGACAGGCGAACGATCACCGGTTTGGGCCAGAACGCTGCGGCAATGGTTGCCACGCCCTCGGCTACCCGGTCTACATAAAAGGCGCGTGGCGACGCATGCCCGCGCGCCACCGATTCGACCGCCTTCTTCAAGTCGGCATCGATATTCGGGTAGTCGAGAATTGCTTTCGGATGCACCCCGATGTTGTTGTTGATGATGAACTCGAGCCGGGCCAGCCCGACCCCGGAATTGGGCAACTGGCAAAAATCGAAAGCAAGCTGGGGGTTGCCGACGTTCATCATGATTTTCAGCGGCAGCTCTGGCATGGCTCCGCGCTCGACCTCCTGAATTTCAGTTTCCAAGAGTCCGTCATACACAAAACCGGTGTCACCTTCCGAACAACTTACTGTGACCAGAACGCCCTGCTTCAACAGGTCGGTAGCGTTGCCGCAACCGACCACCGCCGGTATGCCGAGTTCGCGCGCGATGATGGCGGCATGGCAGGTACGCCCGCCCCGGTTAGTAACGATGGCTGACGCGCGTTTCATGACCGGCTCCCAGTTCGGATCGGTCATGTCAGTCACCAGGACATCACCCGGCTGGACCTGGTCCATTTCGCTGATGTTGTGCACCAGCCGGACCGGCCCGGTACCGATCTTCTGACCGATAGCGCGCCCTTCCGCCAGCACCGTGCCTTTGCCCTTCAGTTTGTAGCGGTGCTCCGGTTTTCCGGCACTCTGGCTTTTCACAGTTTCGGGGCGGGCCTGCAGAATATACAACTCCCCATCGACGCCGTCCTTGCCCCATTCGATGTCCATAGGCCGCCCATAGTGCTCCTCGATGACCAGCGCATAGGCGGCCAGTCTCTCGACATCTGCGTCGGTAAGCGAATACCGGTTGCGCAATTCGGCAGGCACGTCGGTGGTCTTGACCAGTTTGCCGGCAGAGGCTTTTTCTGCAGCTGTCGTAAATTGCATCTGGATCAGCTTGGAGCCCAGGCTGCGTCGGATGATGGCGCGTTTGCCAGCGCGCAGCATCGGCTTGTGCACATAAAACTCATCCGGGTTGACGGCACCTTGCACGACCGTTTCGCCCAACCCGTAGCTGGATGTGATGAACACCACCTGGTCAAACCCGGATTCGGTATCTATGGTGAACATCACGCCAGCCGCGCCGAGGTCAGAACGCACCATGCGTTGTATGCCCGCGCTCAATGCAACGTGTTCGTGGGCGAAACCCTTGTGCACCCGGTAGCTGATGGCGCGGTCGTTGTAGAGCGAAGCAAAAACCTGGCGCATCTTGTGCAGCACGTCTTCGATACCCACAACATTGAGAAACGTCTCCTGCTGCCCGGCAAACGAGGCATCCGGCAAATCTTCCGCGGTAGCGGAAGATCGCACCGCAAAGGAGGCGTCAGGCGCATCCTGGCCGAGCCGGATGAATGCCTCGCGGATGGCTTGCTCGAACGCATGGGGGATTGGTTGTGCCTCAACCATGGCGCGGATGTCTGCCCCGGCGGCGGCCAACGCCCGCACGTCATCGGTGTCGAGCCCACGCAGCCGGAGATTGATTTTTTCTGCCAGGCCGTCATGCGCCAGAAAAGCACGAAAGGCATAGGCCGTGGTGGCGAACCCAGTCGGAACCTTGACGCCCCGGGGCAATTGGGAAATCATTTCGCCGAGGCTCGCGTTTTTTCCGCCAACCGCCTCGACATCCGCCATTCTCAGGTTCTCAAACGGTACGACCAGGGCGGTCGGTCCAAATAATGCAGACATGGGATAACTCCGGAGGGTGAAACTGGTACGCCCCGCCAACCCAACAAACGGGCGGCGCAACGGGCATCCGGGCGCGCGCTGCGGCTTGGACTTGATAGCGGGAGCTGGGCACGTTGCATGGGCGGACGATGTGCAAATGCGATAGATTCGGGTCATTGTAGATTGCGATACCGGCCGCGAAACGGTCGATTCAACTCTCTGTCCTCCTCTGTTGCACTTGATCCAAACATGCCGAACCGAACTGTTTTCTTTATCTCTGACGGCACCGGCATCACGGCAGAGACTTTCGGCAATGCCATCCTGGCGCAGTTCGAAATGAAGGCGCGTCATATCCGGCTTCCATTTGTGGACACGGCCGACAAAGCTCACCAGGCGGTGCGCCAGATCAACCATGCCGGCGTAGTGGATGGGAAGAAGCCGATTGTCTTTACAACGCTGGTGAACATGGAGATCCTGAAGATCATCCAGCACGGCTGCCAGGGCATGCTGCTGGACATGTTCGGCACGTTTGTGCGTCCGCTGGAGACCGAACTCGAGATCAAGTCGAACCACCGCGTGGGCCGGTTCAGCGATGCCAGCAAAAGCAAGGAGTACCAGGACCGCATCGAAGCCATCAACTTCTCCCTGGCCCATGACGATGGCCAGTCCAACCTTGACCTGGAACAATCCGACGTGATTCTGGTCGGCGTCAGCCGCAGCGGGAAGACCCCCACATCGCTGTATCTGGCCATGCAGTACGGCTTGAAAGCGTCCAACTACCCGCTGATCCCGGAAGACTTCGAACGCCAGCAACTGCCGGTTGCCTTGATAGCGCATCGCACCAAGTTGTTTGGCCTCACGATTACCCCCGAGCGGTTGAGCGAAATCCGGCATGAACGCCGACCCAACTCGCGTTACGCCTCGATGGAAAATTGCCGCATGGAAGTGGCGCAGGGCGAAGCGATGATGCGGCGCAGCGGCATCCGCTGGCTCTCGACCACCACCAAGTCGATCGAGGAAATCGCCACCACGATCCTGCAGGACATCCGGCCAGAGCGCTTGAGCTACTGACGGCCCCTACTAGTACAGCAACCCGTCCACCTGCCATGCCTGGCCTGAGCCGTAACCTCTTCATCGTTGGTGGCGTTCTAATGCTGCACATGGTGGCGTTGTGGGCGCTGCACACCGGGCTGCTGCGCCGCGCGGTAGAGATTTTCATTCCGGTGCAACTGCTAGCCGAATTCGTTGAGCCGCCGCAGCCGGTGGTACCCCCCCCTCCTGTGGTTGTGCCTGCGGTGGCGCTGCCCCAAAAGGCCGTCGAGAAACCCAAGCCCCCCACTGCGTCGCCACCGCCGACCCTGCAGCCGGTGGCCAACGCAGAACCGGCTCCGAACGCGCCCACCGCAGTTGTCAGCCCGCCTGCGCCGCTGCCGCCCATCACTGCACCGCAAGCTGCCGCTGCAGTGCCAGCGCCACCGACGGTAGTGGCCGCAGCGCCTGCTCCCCTACGCGTTGAACTGCCCTCCAGCGATGCGGAGTACTTGCAAAATCCAAAGGCACCTTATCCGGCCATCAGCAAGCGGCTGAGTGAGCAGGGAACCGTTGGTTTGAGTGTTCTGGTCGGAATCGACGGCTCCGCGCAAAAGGTCGAAGTTTTACGCTCCAGCGGCTATGACCGTCTGGATCGGGCGG